>NZ_PSUU01000006.1:0-101160 GCF_002932015.1 Rathayibacter sp. AY1H3 | reverse complement strand
GCGCGGCGTCCGAGATCGAGCCGGTGAGGCTCGGGTAGACGGTGAAGGCCCGCGCGACCTGGTCGACGGTCAGGCGGTGCTCCACGGCGAGGGCGGGGGAGAGGCGGGCGGGCCGCTCGGCCGCGCGGGAGACCGCGATGCCGTCGAGGACTGCGAGGAGAAGCGCCGCGTCGTCGGCGCCGAACGACGCTGCGGGATGCGCGGCGCGCAGCAGCTCCAGGACGACGTCCTCCGTGCGCGACCAGCCGGCGGTGTGGATCGCGCGGATCTCCGGATCGGTGCCGGCGCGGGAGGCGAAGGCGGTCCACACGATCGCGTCGGGCACGTCCTCGTCTGCGACGCACGCGATCTCGTCGCAGAAGACGCGCAGCCGCACCTCGGCCGAGGGTTCGGCCTCCAGGCGGCTCCGCATCCGCTCGCGGAAGCGCTCCTCGACCCGGGCCATCGCGCCGGCCAGCAGCGCCTGCTTCGTCGGGAAGTGGTGCTGGACGGCCCCCACCGAGACGCCGGCCTCGGCCGCGACGGTGCGGATGCTGAGGTGCTCCGCCCCGCGGGTCGAGAGGACGGCGACGACCGCCGAGAGGATGTCGCTCCTGCTCTCGCGCCGATCCGGCATGGCGTCCCTCTCGTTCGACTGCTCGAGCAGGCTACGCTCTCGGACATGACCAATACGACCGTATTGCCACCCCGTGCCGGAGCCGGCCGCCGCATCGCGACCCTGGACGTCGTCCGCGGTGTCGCGATCATCGGGACCCTCGGCACGAACATCTGGATCTTCTCCCACCCCTGGGGGATGCTCGGACTGCTCTCCGTCCCGGTGACGCCGGAGACCTCCTCCTCCGCCGGGACTGCGCAGCTCCTGCTGATGGCGCTGGCGCAGGGCAAGTTCCTCGCCCTCCTCTCCCTCGCCTTCGGGGTGGGCCTCGCGATCCAGCACGCCTCCGCGGTCCGGCGCGGGACGCGCTGGCCGGGCCGCTACCTCTGGCGCGCGACGCTCCTCCTCCTGGACGGCGCGGTCAACTACGTGCTGATCGCGGAGTTCGACGTCCTCATGGGATACGCCGTCACCGGAGCGGTCGTCGCCTGGCTGCTGCTCACCCGGCCGACGACGCAGCGCCGCGTGATCCTCGTCTGCGGCGCTCTGCACGTCGTCCTGATCTCGGCGCTCGTGGCGCTCGTGGCGGTGAGTCCGGACGGTGCCGGACAGGGGCCGACCGGCCGGAGCCCCTACGCGGACGCGTCGTTCCTCGGCCTCGCCCTCTTCCGGCTGCAGAACGCGGGCGTCTTCCGTGCGGAGCCGGTGCTCATCGGGCTCCTCAGCCTCGCGATGTTCCTCCTCGGCGCGCGCCTCCATCGGGCGGGGGTCCTCGCCGCCGAGGGCGCGTCACTCCGCCGTCGCATGATGGTCCTCGGCGCCCTCGCCCTCCCCGTCGACCTCGCGCTGGGCGTCGGGGGGAGCGCCGCCGGTCTGCTCGCCGAGCGCTACCTCGTCGCGCCCCTGGTCGGGCTCGGCCTGCTCGCGGCCCTCGCCGAGGCCTGCCTCCGCCGGGGCGCCGAGGGCTGGGCGGCACGCCGGGCGCGGGAGGTCGGCCGGGTCGCCCTGAGCGCCTACCTCCTGCAGAACCTGCTCGGCGGCGCCCTCTTCTACGGCTGGGGACTCGGGCTGGCGGTGACCGCCGCGCAGTGGCGCGTCCCGGCGACCGTCGGAGCGTTCCTGCTCATCGCGGCGGTCGTCGTGCTCGCGGCGCACCTGTGGCTGCGCCGGTTCGAGCTCGGTCCGGTGGAGTGGCTCTGGAAGCGGGGCGAGCGGATCGGTGTCCGCGCGCCCCGCTGACCGGAGGGGGACCTACGCGAGGAGCTCCGCGACGCCGGTGCGCAGGGCGGCGAGGCGGGACGAGACGGCCGACCGGCGGGCGTCGGCGTCGGAGTCGTGCGACCAGGCGTCGAGGTAGAGCTTGACCTTCGGCTCCGTGCCGCTCGGGCGCGCGATGAGACGGGCACCGTCCAGGGAGAAGCGGAGCGCGTCGGTCGGGGGCAGCGCGCCGCCCTCGGCGAGCAGGTCCTCGCTTCGCTCGACGGCGAGCCCGCCGATCGCGGTCGGAGGCGTCGCGCGCATTCCGGCCATGATCCGGCCGATCTCGGAGAGGTCGGTGACGCGGAGCGAGATCTGCTCCGATCCGAAGAGCCCGAACCGCTCGGCGAACGACTCCAGCTCGTCGTCGATCGTGCGCTCCTCGGCGGCGAGCGCGCTCGCGAGGGAGAGGAAGGCGAGCGCGGCCGAGACGCCGTCCTTGTCGCGGACCGTCCCGGGGTTCACCAGGTAGCCGAGTGCCTCCTCGTAGCCGAAGACGAGGTCGGGGACGCGCGAGATCCACTTGAAGCCCGTGAGCGTCTCGGCGAAGTCGAGGCCGTAGTCGGCCGCCACGGCACCGAGGGCGGGGGAGGACACGATCGAGCAGGCGAGCGCTCCTCCGGTGCGGCCCTCTCGGCGGGCCTGCTCGGCGGCGCGCCAGCCGAGCAGCGCTCCGACCTCGTTGCCGGTGAGGCGCCGGAAGCCCTCCGGGGCGGAGGCGTCGGGCACGGCGGCGGCGAAGCGGTCGGCGTCCGGGTCGTTGGCCACGATCAGCTGCGCGCGACCGGAGCGCGCGGTCGAGAAGGCGAGGTCGAGGGCGCCCGCCTCCTCCGGGTTGGGGAACGCGACCGTGGGGAACGCCGCGTCGGGCTCGATCTGCTCGACCACGACGGCCGGCTCGTCGAATCCCGCCGCGGAGAGCACCCGGTGCGCCGTCTCCCAGCCGACCCCGTGCATCGCCGTGTAGACGATGCGCAGCGGAGCGGACTGGCGGCCGACGGAGGCCGTCGCCTCGATGTAGGCGGCGACCACGGACTCGTCCGCGAGCCGGTACTCGCCGCGCGGAAGCTCCGGAACGCGCCGGTCCCGCGCGACCGCGAGGATCCGCTCGGCGATCTCGGAGTCGACCGGCGGCACGATCTGCGAGCCCTCGTCGGCGCCGCCGAGGTACACCTTGTAGCCGTTGTCCTGCGGCGGGTTGTGGCTCGCCGTGACCATCACTCCGGCGTCGGCGCCGAGGTGGCGCACGGCGAAGGCCAGCACGGGGGTGGGCAGGAGCCGGGGCAGCAGCACCGCGTCCACGCCGGCGCCCGCCATCAGCGCGGCGGAGTCCTCGGCGAAGACGCGCGAGTTCTTCCGGCCGTCGTAGCCGATCACGACCACGGGCCGCTGGACGCCCTGCGCCAGCAGGAAGTCGGCCAGGCCCACGGCGGCCTGCGAGACCAGCACGCGGTTCATCCGGTTGGATCCCGCCGCGATGGCGCCGCGCAGGCCCGCGGTGCCGAACGCCAGGCGGGCGCCGAAGCGGTCCTCGAGCTCGGCGCGGGCGGAGGCGTCCCCCGAGTCGGAGGCGGTCAGCAGGCCGACCAGCTCCTCCCGCGTCTCCGGGTCGGGGTCCTGGGCGAGCCAGGCCTCGGCGAGCTCCCGGACGTCGGCGCTCACAGGGCGCCCGTGATCCCGGCGAGCAGGCGGGCGAGGTCGTCCTCGGCGTCGCGGCCGGCCTCGAGCACCTCCTCGTGGCTGAGGGGGGTCTTCTGGATGCCGGCGGCGAGGTTCGTGATGAGCGACATGCCCAGCACCTCCATGCCCGCCTCGCGCGCGGCGATGGCCTCGAGGGCGGTCGACATGCCGACGATGTGGCCGCCGATGATCCTCGCCATCTGCACCTCGGCCGGGCTCTCGTAGTGCGGCCCGCGGAACTGCACGTACACGCCCTCGTCCAGCTCCGGACGCGTCCCCCGGGCGAGGTCGCGCAGGCGCGAGGAGTAGAGGTCGGTGAGGTCGACGAAGGTCGCGCCCTCGAGCGGCGAGTCGGCGGTGAGGTTGATGTGGTCGCTGATCAGCACGGGGGTCCCGGGCGTCCAGTGCTCCTTGATGCCGCCCGCGCCGTTGGTGAGGATCATCACCGTCGCGCCCGTCGCGGCGGCGGTGCGGACGCTGTGCGCGACGCGGCGCACGCCGTAGCCCTCGTAGTAGTGGGTGCGGGCGCCGATGATCAGCGCGCGCCTGCCGGTGGGGAGCAGGACGGAGCGCAGGGTGCCGCCGTGCCCGTGCACGGCCGGCTTGGAGAAGCCGAGGATCTCGGTGGCCTCCACCGTCGCGGTCGTCTCGCCGATCGCGTCGGCGGCCTTGCCCCAGCCGCTGCCGAGGGTGAGGGCGATGTCGTGCTTCTCGACCCCTGTCGCCTCGGCGATCTGAGCGGCCGCGCGGGCCGCGATCTCGAAGGGATCGGCGTCGGGGGCGTCGAGGGGGTGCAGGGTCTGATCGGACATCCTCCCACCCTACCGACGGGCTGCGCGGCGGCGGAGGGCGACTCCCGCGGCCGATCCGACACCCCGCGATTGGGCGAACACTCAGTGAGAGAGGACAATGGGAACCATGGCTTACGAGTTCGAGCGCGCGCAGAGGATCGCTGTACTCGGAGGGGGGCCGGGCGGCTACGAAGCCGCCATCGCGGGAGCGCAGCTCGGCGCTGAGGTCACCCTGGTCGAGCGGGTCGGAGTGGGCGGCTCGGCCGTCATCACCGACGTCGTCCCGTCGAAGTCGCTCATCGCGACGGCGGAGGCCACCAACGCCATCGGCGAGGCCGCCGACCTGGGCGTGCAGTTCTTCACCCGCTCGGAGCAGAACAAGCCGGTGCGCCCGGACGTGGCGGTCAACCTGGCGACGGTGAACAAGCGCCTGCTCGGGCTCGCGCGCCAGCAGTCCGAGGACATGCGCGCGAACCTGGTGCACCACGGCGTGCGCATCGTCCAGGGGGACGGGCGCCTGGACGGCTCGAACGCCTTGATCGTCTCCACGGCGGCCGGCGGCGAGGGCATGGACTTCGACCGCATCGAGGCGGACACGATCGTGGTCTCGGTGGGCGCCAGCCCCCGTGTGCTCCCGACCGCGGCTCCCGACGGCGAGCGCATCCTCAGCTGGACCCAGCTCTACAACCTCAAGTCCGTCCCCGAGCACCTGATCGTGGTGGGCTCCGGCGTGACCGGCGCGGAGTTCGCCTCCGCCTACCGTGCGCTCGGCGCCCGCGTGACCCTCATCTCCTCCCGCGACCAGGTGCTGCCCGGCGAGGACGCCGACGCGGCCGCCGTGATCGAGAACGTCTTCAAGCGCAACGGCATGGTCGTGCTCTCGAAGTCGCGCGCCGACCGCGTCGAGCGGACCGAGAAGGGCGTGCAGGCCGTGCTCTCGGACGGACGTGTCGTCGAGGGCTCGCACTGCCTGATGGCCGTCGGCTCCGTGCCGAACACGGCGGGCATCGGCCTCGAGGACGCGGGGGTGCAGCTGACGGAGTCGGGGCACATCCGCGTCAACCGCGTCGCCCGCACCAGCGTCCCCTCGATCTACGCGGCCGGGGACTGCACCACGTTCCTCCCGCTCGCCTCCGTCGCCGCCATGCAGGGCCGCACCGGCGTGTTCCACGCGATGGGCGACGCCGTGAACCCGACCGAGGTGCGCAACGTCGCGGCGAACATCTTCACGCAGCCCGAGATCGCGACCGTCGGGTGGAGCCAGCGCGAGATCGAGGAGGGCATCGCGCAGGGCGAGATCTACAAGCTCCCGCTCGCCGCGAACCCGCGGGCGAAGATGATGGGCATCCGCGACGGCTTCGTCAAGCTGTTCGCGCGCACCGGCTCCGGCACCGTCATCGGAGGCGTCATCGTCGCTCCGAAGGCGAGCGAGCTGATCTTCCCGCTCGCCCTCGCCGTGGAGCACCGCCTGACCGTCGACCAGGTCGCGCGGGCCTTCACCGTCTACCCGAGCCTCACCGGCTCGATCTCGGACGCCGCGCGCGCCATGCACATCGTCACCTGACGCGCCACTCCGCCGGGCCGCGCGGGGTGCGGCCCTTCATCGGCAGAGCGCACGACCGGGAATCGCGTGCGAAGCGATTGACCGCAGCGCGACGCGACCCGCTCGGCGGTACCACTCACGTCGAGGAGCCGACCGCGCCGGGCCGCGCGAGGAGCGGCCCGGAACGGGCTCAGACGATCTGGAGGAGCACGTGTCCCGCGGGGACGGTCGCTCCGGCCGTCGCGTCGAGGCCCTTCACGACGCCGTCCTTGTGGGCGGTGAGCGGCTGCTCCATCTTCATCGCCTCGAGGACGACGACCAGGTCGCCGGTGACGACCGTGTCGCCCTCGAGGACGGCGACCTTGACGATGGTGGCCTGCATGGGCGAGGCGACGGAGTCGCCCGTGACGGTGCTGACGGAGGAGGAGCCGCGGCGCTTCGGGGAGGCGGCAGCGGCCCCGCGGGCGGGTCCCGAGCCGACCAGGTCGCCGGGGAGCGTGACCTCGACGCGGCGCCCGTCGACCTCGACGACCACGTTCCGGCGGGCCGCCGGCTCGTCGGTCGCTCCGGGCTCGCCGCTCCAGGCCGGGATCGTGTTCTCGAACTCGGTCTCGATCCAGCGGGTGTAGATCGTGAAGGGCGCGCCGCCCTCGGGGGCGAAGGCCGGGTCCTCGACGATCGCGCGGTGGAAGGGGAGGACGGTCGGCAGTCCGGTGACCTCGAACTCGGCGAGGGCGCGGCGCGAGCGCTCCAGCGCCTGCTCGCGGCTGTCGCCGGTGACGATCAGCTTCGCGAGGAGCGAGTCGAAGGAGCCGGAGATCACGTCGCCGGCGACGACACCGGAGTCGACGCGGACGCCGGGTCCGCCGGGGGCCTTGAAGACGTGCACCGGGCCCGGAGCGGGGAGGAAGCCGCGGCCCGCGTCCTCGCCGTTGATGCGGAACTCGAAGGAGTGGCCGCGGGGCGCCGGGTCGTCGTAGTCGAGCACGCCGCCCTCGGCGAGGCGGAACTGCTCGCGCACGAGGTCGATGCCGGTGATCTCCTCCGACACGGGGTGCTCGACCTGGAGGCGGGTGTTCACCTCGAGGAAGGACACCGTGCCGTCCTTGCCGATCAGGAACTCGCAGGTTCCGGCGCCGAGGTAGCCGACCTCCTGCAGGATCGCCTTCGAGGCGCGGTAGAGCTCGGTGTTCTGCGCGTCCGTCAGGAACGGCGCGGGCGCCTCCTCGACGAGCTTCTGGTGGCGGCGCTGGAGGGAGCAGTCGCGGGTGGAGACCACGACGACGTTGCCGTGCGCGTCGGCCAGGCACTGGGTCTCGACGTGGCGCGGCTGGTCGAGGTACTTCTCGACGAAGCACTCGCCGCGGCCGAAGGCGGCGACGGCCTCGCGCGTGGCGGAGGCGAACAGCTCCTCGACCTCGTCGCGCTCGCGGGCGACCTTGAGGCCGCGACCGCCGCCGCCGAAGGCCGCCTTGATCGCGACGGGGAGGCCGTACTGGTCCACGAACTCGAGCACCTCGGCGGCACCGGAGACGGGGTTGAGGGTTCCCGGGGCCAGCGGCGCGCCGACCTTCTCGGCGACGTGGCGGGCCGAGACCTTGTCGCCGAGGCGCTCGATGGCCTCGGGGCCGGGGCCGATCCAGATCAGGCCGGCGTCGATGACGGCGCGGGCGAAGTCGGCGTTCTCGGCGAGGAAGCCGTAGCCGGGGTGCACGGCGTCGGCACCGGAGCGGCGCGCCACCGAGAGCAGCTTGTCGATGACGAGGTAGGTCTCGGCGCTGGTCGTCCCGCCGAGGGCGTAGGCCTCGTCGGCGAGGCGGCTGTGCACGGCGTCGCGGTCCTGGTCGGCGTAGACGGCCACGGAGGCGATCCCGCTGTCGCGGGCGGCGCGGATGACTCGGACGGCGATCTCGCCCCGGTTGGCGACGAGCACCTTCGTAATCTTCGGCATGGTCCTCAACCCTAGGGGGCGGCTCCGCCCGGCCCGGCGCGGCTCACCACAAAGAAGCGGAGGGCCTTCGTCGGTTCCTCACAAGGGCGGGACGGGCCTCAGCGGTTCCAGAGCGCGGTCCAGTCGACCCCGAGGCTCCGCACCAGAGTGCGGAGGGTCGGCACCGACATCCCGATCACCGTCGAGGGGTCGCCCTCGATCGCGGTGATGAAGCCGGCGCCGCGGCCGTCGATGGTGAAGGCGCCGGCCACCTCGAGGGGCTCGCCGGTGGCGACGTAGGCGTCGATCTCGGCGTCGTCGATGTCGTCGGCGAACGTGACGGCGGCGGAGGTGACCGCTCCGGCCTCGGCGACGATCCTCCCGCCGCGGTGGTCGACGAGCCAGTGGCCGGAGTGGAGGCGGCCGGTGCGTCCGCGCTGGGCGCGCCAGCGCTGCCGGGCCCGCTCGGGCTCGTGCGGCTTGCCGTGGACGACGCCGTCGAGGACGAACGCGGAGTCGCCGCCGAGCACCAGACCGTCGATGTCCGGGCGCAGGACGGCGTGCGCCTTGGCGCGGGCGAGCAGCGAGACGGTGGCGTCCGCGTCCAGCGCCGCGCCCCGCTCCTGCTCGGCCCGGGCGACGGCCGCGGGCTCGTCCACCTCGGAGGGGACGACGACGGGCTCGATCCCGGAGGCCCGCAGCAGCGCGAGGCGCGCGGGGGAGGTGGAGGCGAGGTAGAGGCGCACGAGGGCTCCCTGCGGCCGGGCCCACGCTGTGGGATGCTCGACGGATGGCACAGACCCCGTCCCGAGCATCCGCCCGCCCCGACGGGGCCGACGACGCACTCGGGACCGAGATCGAGCTCGACATTAGCAACGTCGCCCACGGCGGCGTGTTCGTCGCCCGGCACGAGGGCCGCGTCGTCTTCGTCCCGGACGTCCTCCCCGGCGAGCGCGTGCGGGCGCGGATCAGCGAGGTCCGGCACGACAGCTTCTGGCGTGCCGAGGCGCTCGAGGTGCTCGAGGCGTCCGAGCACCGGGTGGAGCACGTCTGGCCCGAGGCCGCCCTCGACCGCCGCCCGGGGGAGCGCGTCGGCGGCGCCGAGCTCGGCCACGCCGACCTGGCCTACCAGCGCGAGCTGAAGCGCCTCGTGCTCGTCGACTCCTTCTCCCGCTTCGCCCGTCGCGAGGTCGAGGTGGAGGTCTCGCCGATCGGCGGGGACGACGCGTCCGGCGGCCTCGGCTGGCGCACGCGGAACCGCCTCCACGTCGACGACGACGGACGGGTCGGCCCCTACGCGGCACGCAGCCACCACGTCGTCACCGTGGAGTCGCTGCCCCTCGCGACCGCCGACTCCTCCTTGGCCGCACCGCTCGGCGAGCGCCTCGCTCCCGGCTCGGTGGTCGACCTCGTCGACGCGGCCGGGTCCGAGGGGGCCGCGGTGCTCGTGCACGACCCCTCCGACAAGCGCGCCCGCCGCGACCGCACGGTGGTGAGCGAGTTCGTCGCCGACCGCACCTTCCGGGTCGACCGCACCGGCTTCTGGCAGGTGCACCGCGGAGCCGCCGCCGCGCTCTTCGAGGCCGTGCAGGCCGCCGTCGACGCGGATGCGGCGGACCCGTCGGCCGCCAACCACGACCTCTACGGCGGGGTGGGCCTGCTCGCCGCGGCGCTGGCCGACCGCCTCGGCGCCGGAGTGCGCGTGACCAGCGTCGAGAGCGACTCCCGCGCCACCGAGCACGCGCTCGAGAACCTGGCCGACCAGGTCGGCGCCCGCGCGGTGACCGCCCGCGTCGACCGCTACCTCCGCGACGTCGTCGCCCAGGCCGATGCGCGCGAGCGGGCGCGGTGGCGCGCGGCGACCGTGGTCCTCGACCCGCCGCGCTCGGGCGCCGGCCGAGCGGTCACCGACGCTCTGGCGGAGCTGCGGCCGGCGCAGCTCGTCTACGTCGCCTGCGACCCGGTCGCGCTCGCCCGCGACGTGGGCGCCCTGACCGGGGCCGGCTACGAGCTCGAGCGCCTCGAGGGCTTCGACCTCTTCCCGCACACCTCCCACGTGGAGGCCGTTGCGCGACTGGTCCGCCGAGAGGACTGACCGCGGGCCCGCGCCTGCGTACCATGGGCGGGATGGAGCCCCACGTCGACGCAGCCGAGGCCCCGCGCGTGCGCGTGGCGATCGTGGACGACCACGAGTCGGTGCGCCTGGGCGTGGCCGCCGCCGTCGAGAGCGCGGGGATGCAGGTGGTCGCCGCCGCCGAGACCGTCCAGGCCCTCGAGAGCACGATCGGCGGCGCCGAGATCGAGGTGCTCGTCCTCGACCTGTCCCTGAACGACGGCTCGAGCATCACCAGCAACGTCAAGTGGGGGCAGGTGCGCGGCTCCGCCGTCCTCGTCCACAGCATCGCCGACCGCGTCGTGGCCGTGCGGGAGGCGCTCGCCGCGGGAGCGGCCGGCGTCATCCCGAAGTCCTCGCCCATGTCGACGGTCGTCGCCGCGATCCGCACGGTCGCCCGCGGCGAGGTCCTCAACAATCTGGAGTGGGCCTCGGCCATCGACGCCGACGACGACTTCGCGCGGGCCGTGCTCGGTCGTCGCGAGCGCGACGTCCTGCACCTCTACGCCTCGGGGCTGCCGTTGAAGCTGGTGGCCGAGCGGCTGCAGATCTCGGTGTCGACGGCGAAGGAGTACCTCGACCGGATCCGCGACAAGTACGTCGAGATCGGCCGTCCCGCCCCGACGAAGGTCGATCTGCTGCGGCGCGCGGTGGAGGACGGCATCCTGCCGGGCATCGACCCGGACGACGGCGATGGCGGGCGCTGAGGCGCCGATCGCCCGCCGCAACGCCGGGCGCGAGCGGATCGACCGGATCATCAGCACGGTCGTGTCGTTCTTCGGCTTCGGCTTCGGTGTGCAGACCGTCCCGCCGATCCTTGCCCAGCTGCCCCTGCTGCGCCCCGAGGTGGCCTGGCCGGTGCTGGTGCTGGTCTTCGGATCGCTCACCGCCGCCGTGGTCACCGCCGTGCTGCGGCGGGGCACGCGGATCACGGCCTTCCTGGTCGCGGTCGGCGTCCTCGTCGCCCTCCTGACCTGGCCGGCCGCCGTCGCCACCGGGGGCGCGGACCGCGAGACCCCGTGGATCTGGTACCTGCTGACCATCGGCACCGCCTTCTGCACGATCGCGGCTCCCCTCCGGATCGCGATCGCGTACGTGTCGGTGACGACCGTGCTGTTCGGGCTGCTGCGCGTCCTCCCCTCCGGCGGCGGGGCGGAGCCGACCCGCGCGATCCTCGACGCCGCCTACGTGGGCATCGTCGGCTTCGTGATGCTGGTGCTGATCACCGTGCTCCGGCAGTCGGCCGACCAGATCGATCGCGCGCAGACGACGGCCATGGAGCAGTACGAGGCGGCGATGCGCCAGCACGCCGGCGAGGTGGAACGGGTCGAGGTCGACGCCCTGGTGCACGACAACGTGCTCGCGACGCTGCTCTCCGCCGCCTCCGCCGAGTCGCCGGCCGAGCGTGCGCTGGTCTCCTCGATGGCGCAGCGCACCCTCGCCGTGCTGTTGCCCGACCACGAGCCGGAGCCGCCCGAGGGGCTGGTCCCGCTCGAGCTCCTGCAACGCCAGCTCGCCCACGCGGCGTCCACCTTCGGGACCGAGATCGCAGTCGCGACGGCCGACGGAGTGGATCCGCGCGCGACGACGCTGCCGCGCCCGGTGGCCGAGGCGCTGCTCGGCGCGGTCTGGCAGGCGCTCGCCAACAGCGTTCAGCACGCGGGTCCGAGCGGCAGCGTCCACCGCGCCGTGCACGGGCTGCTGGGCGACGGCGCGGTGGAGGTCGTGGTGGAGGACGATGGCCGCGGCTTCCGGCTCGCCGACGTCCCGCGCGAGCGGCTGGGCATCCGGCTCTCCATCCTCGAGCGGGTGCACAACGCGCGGGGATCGGCGCGGGTCGACTCGACTCCGGGCGAGGGCACCCGTGTCGTCCTCTCCTGGCGGGCGGACGCGGGAGGAGGGCCGTGATCGCCTACCCGCGCCCCCTGCTCCAGGCGCTCGGCGCCGGCTTCTCGCTGTACCACGTGGTGCTCGCCTTCTTCTCCTTCCGCATCTCCCCGGCCACGCCGGCCGACCTCGTCGCGGTCGCGCTGTACGTCGCGGCGACCGTCGTCGCCCTCTGGCCGGGAGCGACGACCCGGCTCGCCCTGCCCGTCGCGGTCGGGATGACCGCGGTCGCCGTCGCTCTGCCGCTGCTGGTCGCGCCCTCGCTCGATCCGGGTGCCTCCAACGGCTACTCCACCTGGTACATCGCCGCGGTCGGCACCCTCATGACGATCGTGTGCGCCCGCCGGCGCGCGGCCTGCGCCTGGGTCGGCGTCGGCTTCCTGATCGTGCACACCGTGTTCTGGGCCGGCCCGGCCGCGCTGGCCACTCTCGGCGTCGTCGGGGGGATCGCCTGGGTCGCGATCGCGCAGCTGCTCATCGTCGAGCTCGGGCGCGCGGGCTCCGAGGCGCGCGTGCTCGAGGCGGCCGAGCGCGCGGCCGCGTCGTGGCGGGCCGCGGAGGAGGCGCACCTCACGGAGCGCGAGGTCCGGCTGGAGCAGACCCGTGCCCTCGCCGCCGACATGCTGCTGCGCATCGCCGAGCCGGGACCGGGCCTCACCGACGAGGAGCGGCGCGAGTGCCGGCTGCTCGAGGCGGCCGTGCGCGACGAGATCCGCGGCCGGCGGCTGCTGGACGACGAGGTGCGGCGTCTCGTGCTCGACGCGCGGCGGCGGGGGGTGACCGTCTCGGTGCTCGACGACGGCGGCCTCGACCGCACCTCCGAGGGCGAGAGCCGACGGGTGCTGGGGGAGCTCGCCCAGGCTCTGAGCGGGATCCGCGAGGAGGTCGACCGCGTGGTGGTGCGCACCGCGTCGGCCGACTCGGCGTCAGCCGTCACGGTCGTGGGCCTGCGGACGGCCGGCGACGGCAGCGCGGGCGCCCTCGGCTCCGACGACGCGGGGGACGAGGTCGACGCCTGGGTCGAGATCCGGCGCGACGGCGTCGGCGGACGGGACGTCTGAGCGGCGGAGAGCGCGCGGGACGGCGCGGCCGTCCGCCTGCGCAGCGACCGGCGGCGACCCCCCCCCGGAGGGCGTGCGGAAGTCGGATCGGTGCCGCGGGCGGGACGCTCCGGCTCTCAGCACGGCTCAGGTCTCGGCGCGCCCGGTCTCTCGGAGCGGACCGATCGACGGCGCGGCGCGGCACGGCGCGGCACGAGCGTGAGCAGAGCCGTCATGGGCAGAGCCCGTTGAGCGCAGAGCGCGTCAGGACGAAAGCCCGTTAACGGAGTGCGGCGGGCCGTCCACTCCTCCGAAGAGGGGGCCCGGCCCGCCGTCAAACCCCGAGTGAGGGTAACAACCCGAATATTACCCTCACTCGCCCCCAACACACCCGCCTGCTTACCCTGGTCGGCGAGTGATTGGCGGTGCCCCTTCCGAAGGAGGAGCACCGTACGTCCACTAGTGTGCTCGCTCCGCCAGGAGGCGCATAGTCAGCACTTTAGGGGACTAATCGGGGGACAAATTTCACGTTCCGCGTCGCGGATCGCTCGTTCCCCGACGGGCTGCGTCTGCGAGTCCGCTCAGCCGGAGAAGGAGCGCCACGCTCCGGGTGCCGGCCGGAGCGGCCTGCGGACCGCCGCGGCGCGGTCGTTCCAGCCCCCGCTGAGCTCCTGCGGGGTCTCCGGCTCGGCCTCGGTGCGAGAGGTCAGTGCGGTGACGACGGCCGTGACGGCGGCGATCTCGGCGGCGTCGAGGCCGGGGGTGGAGATGACGACGGCGGGTGCGGAGTCGGAGGCGGTCATCCCGTGACGCTATCGCATGCCGTTCACGGCGCCGGTCGGCGGGGCATGGCTATGCTGACGCCGGATGCCGCCGGAGCGTCGTCCGTCCGTTGCGAACAGGAGCGTCCCCGCATGCCGACGTGGTTCCCGAGGAGCGGTGCCGCGGCGCTGCGCCCCCTGCGTCTGCTGGTCCGGAGGTCGCCCGCGGCCGTCTCGGTCGTCCTGGTCCTCCTGGCCGCGAGCGCGATCACGGGGACGCTCGTCGCCCCCGCGGGAGCCGAGACGACGTCCTGGTGGGCGGCGGGCCCGATGACGACCCTCGACGGCCGTCCGTGGACAGCGGTGACCGCCCTCCTGATCGCGGCGGACCCGCTGCAGCTGCTCCTGGACGTCGTGCTGGTGCTCCCGATGCTCCTCGCCGCGGAGCGCCGCCTCGGCTCGGCCCGCACCCTCCTCGCCTTCCTCGTGACCGGCGCCGTCGGGATCGTCGTCGGGTCCTCCGTGCAGTCGATCGGCGCTCTCGTCGGGGAGTGGTGGGCGGGCGACACCGTCGGCGACCACACCTTCGACCCGCTGATCGGCGCGGTCGGCGCCCTCATCGCCTCGACCGCCTTCATGGGCGCTCTATGGCGTCGCCGGCTCCGGGTGACCGTCTTCGCCGTCGTGCTGATGTTCGTTCTCTACGCGGGCGACTCCGCCGACGCGTACCGGCTCCTCGCGGGCGGCGCGGGGCTCGTGCTCGGCGCGGTGCTCGCGCGGGGAGCGGCGGGGCTGCGTCCGCAGCGTCCGGCGCCGAGCTCGCACCGCGAGTCCCGGGGGCTGCTGGCGGCGGTCGTCGTCGTCACCGCGATCGGTCCGCTCGTCGCCGTCCTCTCGGACTCGGGCTACGGTCCGTTCTCGTTCCTCGGCCGACTGCTGCAGAGCGCCTTCACGGGGACGACGGACCTCGAGGACCCGTGCAGCCGCGCCCTCCGGCACTGCGCGCACCACGTGAAGCTGAGCCTGGTCGCCCCCGGGCCGATCCTGCTGACGTTCGTCCCGCTCCTCCTCCTGCTCGTCGCCGCCTACGGCCTGCGCTCCGGGCGCCGCCTGGGCCTGCTGCTGGCGGTCGGGGTGAACATCGCGATCGCGATCCTGGAGGTCTTCTCCCTCCAGCGCGCCGCCCGTCACCCCGAGTTCCTGTACTACGCCGAGTACCTGGTCTGGGTGGCGACGACGGTGCTGGTGCCGCTGGCCGTCGTGGCGATGCTCGTGATCGGGAGGAGGCACTTCCGCATCCGCGCGCCCCGTGCCGCTGCGAGGCTCTGGACGCGGGTCGTCGCCATCGCCTTCGTCGTGTCCCTCGGCGGCTACCTGGCGCTCTCGGCCGGCGTGCGCACGAGCTTCGAGCCGCTCCTGGGCCTCGGGAGGCTCCTCCTGGACGGGCTGCTGCGCTTCGTCCCGGTGAGCTTCCTCGGCGGCGCCGGACTGCTCGCCGTGCCGCGGGAGCCCGTTGCGCGGATCGTCTTCGAGTGGGTCGGCCCGGTGTTCTGGCTCGTGGTCGTCGTGGCGGTGGTCGCTCTGCTCCGGGCCACCGACGTGCAGCGGAACCGCGGCGACGAGGCGCGGTACCGCGCGCTCCTGTCCCTGCACGGCGCCGGCAGCCTCGGCCACCAGGGGACCTGGGAGGGCAACGCGCACTGGATCTCGGCCGACGGGACCGGCGGAGTCGCCTACCGGGTGATCGGCGGCGTGGCGATCACCCTCTCCGACCCGGCCTGCGCTCCCGAGCGGCGGGAGGACGTCGTGGCCGAGTTCGTGCGGTTCTGCGACGAGCGCAGCTGGACGCCCGTGTTCTACAGCATCCACGACGAGCTGCTCCCCGTCTTCGACCGGCTCGGCTGGTCGCGCCTCTCGGTCGGCGAGGAGACGATCATCGAGCTCTCCTCCTTCGAGCTCACCGGCAAGCGGTGGCAGAAGGTGCGCTACCCGCTCACGCGCGGCATCAAGCTGGGCATCGAGGCGCAGTGGACCAGCTGGCCCGAGCTCTCCCTCGGCATGGCCAACCAGATCGTCGACCTGTCGGAGCGCTGGGTCGCCGAGAAGGCGCTGCCCGAGATGGGCTTCACCCTCGGCGGCATCGACGAGGTCCGCGATCCCGACGTCGCCCTTCTGCTCGCGGTCGGACCGGACGGCGTGCTGCAGGGAGTGACGAGCTGGCTGCCCGTGCACAGGGAGGGTCGCGTGGTCGGCTGGACCCTCGACTTCATGCGCCGCTCCGACGACTCGATGCCCGGCATCATGGAGTTCCTCATCGCCTCCGCGGCGCTGCGCGTCAAGGAGGAGGGTGCCGAGTTCCTCTCGCTCTCGGGCGCACCGCTCGCCACCGCACCGGTCGAGGAGGGGGAGGAGCCTCCGGAGCCGACGGTCCTCTCGCGCCTGCTCGAGTTCCTCTCGCGGACGCTCGAGCCGGCCTACGGCTTCACGTCGCTGTTCCGCTTCAAGGCCAAGTTCCACCCGCGCTACGCGGGCCTCTGGATGACCTACCCCGACGCGCTGCAGCTGCCTCGGATCGGAGCCGCGCTGGGTCGCGCCTACCTGCCGGACCTCTCCGCCGCGCAGGCGCTGGCGTTCGCGCGGGTGGTCGGGGCGAAGCCGGAGGAGAAGCCGTCCGAGGCGCCCGCGGCGAAGCCGGATGCTCCGGCCGCGAAGGCAGGCGCTCCGGCGGTGAAGGCGGGTGCTCCGGCAGCCGAGCCGGACGGTCCTGCGGTGAAGGCGGGTGGTCCTGCGGTGAAGGCGGGTGCTCCGGCTGCGAGGGCGGATGCCCGGGAAGCGGAGCCCGATTCCGCGACAGGGGAGCCGGGTGCTCCGGCCGCGGAGCCGGCCGCTCCCGTCGTGCGGCCCGATGCTCCCGCGGAGTCCGCTGCCCGACGGACCGGCCCCGGCTCCTCCGACTGATCGTTCCGCCCCTCCGCCCCGTGAGGAGGCGGTCGCAGCGGAACGCCGCGGCACGGACGGTCTCCCGTCTCCTGCCGCGGCGTCCGAGCGAGTCGGGTCAGAGCGGGATGTTGCCGTGCTTCTTCGCGGGCAGGTTGGCGCGCTTGGTGCGCAGCGCCCGCAGCGCCTTGATGACGGAGACACGCGTCGCCGAGGGCTCGATCACGCCGTCGAGCTCGCCGCGCTCGGCCGCGAGGAACGGGCTCGCGACGTTGTAGGTGTACTCGTTCGCCAGGCGCGTCCGGACGGCTGCGACGTCCTCGCCGGCCTCCTCCGCCTTGCGGATCTCGTTGCGGTAGAGGATGTTCACCGCGCCCTGGCCTCCCATGACGGCGATCTCGGCGGTCGGCCACGCGAGGTTGATGTCGGCTCCCAGCTGCTTGGACCCCATCACGATGTACGCGCCGCCGTAGGCCTTGCGCAGGATGACCGTGACCAGCGGCACGGTCGCCTCGGCGTAGGCGTAGAGCAGCTTCGCGCCGCGGCGGATGACGCCGGTCCACTCCTGGTCGGTGCCGGGCAGATAGCCCGGGACGTCGACCAGGGTCAGGATCGGCAGCGAGAACGCGTCGCAGAAGCGGACGAAGCGGGACGCCTTCTCGCCCGCCTCGATGTTCAGCGTGCCCGCCATGGCGCTCGGCTGGTTCGCGATGATGCCGACGGAGCGGCCCTCGACGCGGCCGAAGCCGATCACGATGTTCGGCGCGAACAGCGGCTGCACCTCGAGGAAGTCGCCCTCGTCGACGATGTGCTCGATGACGGCGCGCATGTCGTACGGCTGGTTCGGGCTGTCCGGGATGACCGTGTCGAGGAAGCGGTCCGCGTCGGTCGTCTCGAGGTCGACCTCGGTCTCGAAGACGGGTACCGGCGACAGGTTGTTGTCCGGGAGGAAGGAGAGGAGCGTCCGCGCGTAGTCGAGCGCGTCGTTCTCGTCGCTCGCGAGGTAGTGCGAGACGCCCGAGATCTTGTTGTGGGTCAGCGCACCGCCGAGCTCCTCCATGCCGACGTCCTCGCCGGTGACGGTCTTGATCACGTCGGGCCCGGTGACGAACATCTGGCTGGTCTTGTCGACCATGATCACGAAGTCGGTCAGGGCGGGGGAGTAGACCGCGCCTCCCGCGGCAGGGCCGCAGATGATCGAGATCTGGGGGATCACGCCGCTCGCCGCGGTGTTGCGGCGGAAGATCTCGCCGTACTTGCCGAGGGCGACCACGCCCTCCTGGATCCGTGCTCCGCCGGAGTCGAGGATGCCGATGATCGGGACGCCGGTCTTCAGGGCGAGGTCCATCACCTTGATGATCTTCTCGCCGGCCACCTCGCCGAGCGAGCCGCCGAAGATCGTGAAGTCCTGCGAGTACACGGCGACCTGGCGGCCGTGGATGGTGCCGGTGCCGGTGACGACGGCGTCGCCGTAGGGTCGCTTCTTCTCCATGCCGAAGGCGTGGGTGCGGTGGCGGACGAACTCGTCCAGCTCGACGAACGAGCCCGGGTCGAGGAGGGTGTCGATCCGCTCCCGTGCGGTCATCTTGCCCTTGGCGTGCTGCTTCTCGATCGCCGCCTCGCCACTGGCCGTGACGGCCTCGTGGTAGCGGTTCCTGAGGTCCGCGATCTTCCCCGCGGTCGTGTACAGATCGGGCGCGGGACGTTCGGTGTTCGCGGTCACCCGCTCACCCTACCGGCGGGGCGGACGCCTCCTCTTGTCGCACTCGCACAGGGAGGGCCGCTCCGAAAGGGAGGATCCGGACAAGGGCGGGACGTCGCGAGCGGCGCTCGGAGCGGCCTCGCGGGAGCCGCCGCTACCGTGGCGGCATGCTCCTCCCGCTCTCCTCCGCTGTCTCCCCCCGCGTCCTCGCGCTCGAGTCGGCGGGGTCGACGAACGACGAGCTCCGCGAGCGGGCGGCCGCCGACCCCGCCGCGTGGCCGCACCTCTCCGTCGTCGCCACCGGCGACCAGCGCGCCGGGCGCGGCCGGCTGGGGCGCGTCTGGCAGGCGCCCGCGGGCCGCACGCTCGCGGCCTCGACTCTGGTCGACGCCTCCGCCCTCGGCGCCGAGGCCTCCGGCTGGCTGCCGCTCGTGGCCGGCGCCGCTCTCGCCCGGGCCCTCGCACCCCTCGTCGACGGGGACGTCGCCGTCAAGTGGCCCAACGACGTCCTGATCGACGGCCGGAAGGTCGCGGGGATCCTCGCCGAGCGCCTGCCGGACGGGCGGGTCGTCGTCGGCACCGGTGTGAACCTGCTGCTGACGGAGGCGGAGCTGCCGGTCCCGACCGCCACCTCGCTCGCCCTCGCCGGAGCACGGACGACGAGCGCCGACGAGGTGCTCGCCGCGTTCCTGACCGAATTCCAGGGGCTGCTGGCTCCGCTGCTCGCCCAGGGCGACGCCGAGGCCTCCGGAGCGGCCGCCGCCGTCCGCGCCTCTTGCGGCACCCTCGGAACGCGCGTCCGGCTCGAGCTGCCCGACGGCACGCAGGAGGAGGGGACCGCCGCCGCACTCGCCCCGGACGGCTCGCTCCTGCTCGAGCAGGGCGGCGCGCTGCGCTCGTTCACGGCCGGCGACGTCACGCACCTGCGCTCCTGATGGCCAGGACCGACCCCGCCGACCGCGAGCTGGCGCGGCTGACCCCGCGCGCCCGCCGGGCGGTCGCACCGGTCGTCGGCCTCCTCCTGCTCACCTGGACGGGCTTCTACTTCGCCGCGCAGTTCGAGCTCGCCCTGCAGCGCTGGATCATCGGGCTCGGCACCGCACTTCTGGTGCTGCTCCTCTGCGCTCCCGGGATCGCGGGCTGGGCGAGCGTGCGCTACCGCGTTACCGCCTCCGGCCTCAGCGCGCGCCGGGGCGTGGCGTCGATCCGGCGGGCCGAGGTGGTCTTCGATCGGAGGATGGAGGTCGTGGTCGAGCGCTCCCTCGGCCAGCGCCTCGCCCGGTGCGGGGACGTCCGGATCCTGCAGGCGGGAGCCGAGGTGTTCGTGCTGCGGGACCTGCCGGATCCGGAGCTCACGGCCGACCTGCTGCGGGAGGCGATCGGCGCGGCTCCCGCTCTCGAGCCGGAGTGGCCGCCGCCCGCGTGAGCGCGTCGGGGCCTCGGTAGCATGGAGCCGCCCCGCGCCAGCGGGCGGAGATGGAGGAGCGCCATGCGCGTCGGCGTGATCGGGGGCGGCCAGCTCGCCCGGATGATGATCCCCGCGGCGGTGGAGCTCGGCATCGAGATCGCCGTGCTCGCCGAGAGCGAGGGCGCCCCGGCGGGGCTCGCCGCGACACGGGTCGGCGACTACCGCGACGAGGCGACCGTGCTCGCCTTCGCCGAGACCGTGGACGTGGTGACGTTCGACCACGAGCACGTTCCCCAGCCGATCCTCCGCGAGCTCGTCGCCCGCGGCGTCGCCGTGCACCCCGGCCCCGACGCCCTGCTGTTCGCCCAGGACAAGCTGATGATGCGGCGCCGCCTGACCGAGCTCGGCGTGCCCGTGCCCGAGTGGGCCGAGGTCTCCTCCGCCGAGGAGCTGGGGGAGTTCCTGGCCGAGCACGGCGGCAGCGCCGTGGTGAAGACCGCGCGCGGCGGCTACGACGGCAAGGGCGTGCGCGTGGTGCGCGGCGCCCACGAGGCGGACGACTGGTTCACCGCCCTCGCCGAGGACGGCCGGGGCGGCTCGCTCCTGGTCGAGGAGCTGGTGGGCTTCCGCCGCGAGCTCGCGCAGCTCGTCGCCCGGCGTCCCTCCGGCGAGAGCATCCTCTGGCCGGTGGTGGAGTCGGTGCAGCGCGACGGCGTCTGCGCCGAGGTGATCGCTCCGGCCCCCGCGTCCGCCGGCCGGCTCGCATCAGCCGCGGCCGAGATCGCGCAGACGATCGCCGACAGCCTCGGGGTCACCGGCGTCCTGGCCGTCGAGCTGTTCGAGACGACGGACGACCGGATCCTGGTCAACGAGCTGGCCATGCGCCCGCACAACAGCGGCCACTGGACGATGGACGGATCGACCACGTCGCAGTTCGAGCAGCACCTGCGCGCGGTCCTCGACCTGCCGCTCGGCGCGACGGGCTGCCGCGATCCGTGGACCGTGATGGTCAACGTGCTCGGCGGCCCGGTGGGGGAGTCGCTGACCGACCGCTATCCGCGGGTGCTCGCCGATCACCCGGGCGTGAAGGTGCACAACTACGGCAAGGAGCCGCGACCGGGCCGCAAGGTCGGGCACGTGAACGCCACCGGCGACGACCTCGACCTCGTGGTCTACGAGGCTCGCGCGGCGGCGGCCGTTCTCACGGACTGACCCGTACGATGGTCGCCGTGACGAGCCTGCCGACCTCCCCGACCCCTGCCGGAGCCCTCTCGTGAGCGCGGACGCGCTCGTGAACGGGCCCGCGCCGCTCGTCGGCGTCGTGATGGGCTCGGACTCGGACTGGTCCGTCATGCAGGCGGCGTCCACCGTCCTCGCCGAGTTCGGCGTGGCGCACGAGGTCCGGGTCGTCTCCGCGCACCGCACCCCGGAGGCGATGATCGCGTACGGCCGCGAGGCCCGCGGCCGCGGCCTGAAGGTCGTCATCGCCGGAGCGGGCGGAGCCGCCCACCTCCCCGGCATGCTCGCCGCCGTGACCTCGCTCCCCGTCGTCGGAGTGCCGGTCCCGCTCGCCCGCCTCGACGGGCTCGACTCCCTCCTCTCGATCGTGCAGATGCCGGCGGGCGTCCCCGTCGCCACTGTCTCCATCGGCGGAGCGCGGAACGCCGGACTGCTCGCGGTGAAGATCCTCGCGACGGCGGACGACGCCCTCTCCGCAGCGCTCGACGACTTCGCCGCCGACCTCGAGGTGCAGGTCGCCGCGAAGAACGACGCCCTGGTGGCGGGCCTGTGACGGCCGTCGCCCTGCCGCTGCGGCACCCGGACGTCGCCTCCCGCGCCTTCATGACGCGGCGGGCGTGGTGGCTGCTGATCGTCAACCTGCTGGTGCCCGGGTCCGCTCAGGTCCTCGCGGGCAACCGCCGGCTCGGGCGCCTGGGGCTCGGCTTCACCCTCGGGCTCTGGGTCGCCCTCCTGGTCGCGGTGCTCCTCTACTTCGTCTTCCCGACCGGCCTCTACACGCTCGCGACCTTCGACGTCTCGATGCTCGCGCTCCAGGCCGCGCTCGTCGTCTACGGGGTGGTCTGGGCCGTGCTGACGCTCGACACCCTCCGCCTGATCCGCGTCGTCCGGGTGCGCCCGCGGATGCGCGGCGTGCTCGCGTTCGCGACGATCGCGCTGATGGCGATCTCGGTCGGCACCACCGCCTACGGCACCTACCTGCTCGGCGTGACACGGGGGACGCTGTCGTCGATCTTCGGCGGCGGAGCGATCGAGCAGCCGATCGACGGCCGCTACAACGTGATGCTCCTCGGCGGCGACGCGGGAGAGGACCGCGACGGTCTGCGCCCCGACAGCATCTCGGTGGTCAGCATCGACGCGTCGAGCGGCAAGGCCTCGATCATCGGCGTCTCGCGCGAGTTCGTCGACTTCCCGTTCCCCGAGACCAGCCCGATGCACGAGCTCTACCCCGACGGCTACGACACCGACAACTGCGCCGTCGACGTCTGCAAGCTCAATTCGGTCTACACCGAGGTCGAGCTGAAGCACCCGGAGCTCTACCCCGACGCCGTCGACCACGGCAGCGAGCCCGGCATCGAGGCGATGCGCGACGCGGTCGAGGGCATCCTCGATCTGAGGATCCAGTACTACGCGCTGATCGACATGGAGGGCTTCGCCCAGCTGATCGATGCGCTCGGCGGCATCGACATCGACTACGTCGCCGACGAGCCGCTGCCCCTGGGCGGGCTGCCCGACTCCGACGGCGTGATGCAGGGCGTCAACCAGTGGATCGATCCCGGGCACTGGCACTTCAACGGCGAGCAGGCCCTCGCCTACGCCCGGTCTCGCTACACCACGAGCGACTACGACCGGATGGCGCGCCAGCGGCAGGTGCAGGAGGCGCTGCTCGCCCAGTTCGAGCCGGGCAACGTCCTCGCCAAGTTCCAGGACGTCGCGTCCGCCGGGTCCCAGGTCATCAAGACGGACGTCCCGCAGGGGATGCTCGGCTACTTCGTGCAGCTGGGGCTCAAGACGAAGTCGCAGCCGGTGGATCCGATCGAGCTGGTCCCGCCGGCCGTCGACCCGGAGGACCCGGACTACGACGTCGTGCACTCGCTGGTGAGTGCCGGACTGTCGGGCGACTCCGCGCCGTAGACGGCCGGGTGCCGCACGCCTCAGAGGTCGGCGTGCAGCGCCCAGACGCGCTCGGCGGAGTCGCGCCAGCTGAAGGCTCGGGAGCGGTCGCGGCCGGCCACCGACATCCGCTCGCGCAGACCGGTGTCGGCGAGCACGCTGCTCATGGCGAGGGCGAGGCGGTCCGGGTAGTCCTTCGCGTCGCCGCGCTCGACGGCGACGCCGGCGTCCGCGGCGACCTCCATCAGCGCGGGGTCGTCGGAGTGCACCACCGGCACTCCGAAGTGCATCGCCTCGAGCACGGGCAGGCCGAAGCCCTCGGCGATGCTCGGGTAGACGAAGAGGGTGGCCCGCGAGAGGACGACGGCGAGGTCGGCGTCGCTGAGGACTCCCAGGGCGCGCACGCGCGTCTCGTCGAGGCCCTGCTCGTCGGCGACGGAGGCCACGTCCAGGTCGCCCCAGCCGGTCGGGCCGACCAGGAGCAGCGGGATCGCCGGGGCGGACGCTCCTCCGAAGGCCGCGATCAGCGAGACCAGGCCCTTGCGCGGCTCCAGCGTGCCGACGCTCAGCACGTACTCCGGGGGGAGGCCCAGCGCCGTGGCGCGCTCGTCGGCGTCCTCCGGGACGACCAGGCCGGAGCCGACGGCTCCGCCGATCACGCGCAGTCGATCGCCGAAGTCCATCAGCTGGGAGAGCTGGTGGGCGACGGCGTGGGTGGGGACGACGACGGCGTCCGCGTGCTTGCGGGCGCGCTTCGCCATCGCCCGGTGCCACTTCGCGCCGTGCGGAGTGAGGGTCTCGGGATGCGTCCACGGCACCGTGTCGTGGATCGTGACGACGATCTGCTCGCCCTCGCTCCCGTCGTGGCTGCGCAACGGGGCGAAGAGGCTCGGGGCGTGGATCATGCCGCCGCCGGCCGGGATGGCGATCCCGTACTGCCAGGCGCGCGAGAGCTCGCGGCGCCCGAGCGGCAGCCGGTGGATGCGCGCGAGGCCGGGCAGGCGCAGGCGCAGCTCCTCCTCCTTCTCGGGCGGGTGGGCGGAGACGACGGCCTCCACCTCGCAGTCGCGGGGAGCCGTCGCGATCAGCTCGCGGGTGAGCTCCTCGGTGTAGCGGCCGATGCCGCCGGGCACGCGGGCGAGCATCTGGTCGACGACGACGCGGAGAGTGGTGGTCACGGGGTCACCGCCTCGAGGGGTGCGGCGGCGAGCGCGTCCTGCCAGGAGCGCAGCGGCGGCAGGCCCGCCCGGCTCCAGCCGTCGTGTCCGAGGACCGAGTAGGCCGGACGCGGAGCGGGGCGGACGAACGAGCCGCTGTCGGTCGGGCGCAGGCGCTCGGGATCCAGGCCCGCCTTGGCGAAGACGGCACGGGCGAAGCCGAGCCAG
The DNA here is from genome assembly GCF_002932015.1 of Rathayibacter sp. AY1H3. Taxonomy (NCBI): domain Bacteria; kingdom Bacillati; phylum Actinomycetota; class Actinomycetes; order Micrococcales; family Microbacteriaceae; genus Rathayibacter; species Rathayibacter sp. AY1H3. The sequence goes on along the minus strand of NZ_PSUU01000006.1, from coordinate 76,999 downwards.
GTCGTCTCGCCGGAGCTGGTGCCGTGGTAGACGCCGGCCGGGGCCTCCGCGTCGACCAGCTCGATCAGGCGCGCGGCGAGGTCGGCGGTCCAGGTGGGCTGGCCGTGCTGGTCGTCGACCACGGTCAGCGTCTCGTGCGCGCCCGCCAGTCGCACCATCGTCTTAGCGAAGTTGCCGCCGTGCTCGCCGTAGAGCCAGGCCGTGCGGACGACGTACCCGCGGTCCGGGTTGGCATCGAGCACCAGGCGCTCGCCCTCGGCCTTCGTGCGGCCGTAGGCCGAGATCGGGTTCCGGGGGTGGTCCTCGGAGTAGGGGGTCGTCGCGGAGCCGTCGAAGACGTAGTCGGTGGAGACCTGCACGAGTGCGGCTCCCGTCTCGGCGGTGGCGAGGGCGAGGTTGCGCGCTCCGACGGCGTTGACGCGGTGCGCCTCCTCCTCGTCGGTCTCGGCGTCGTCGACGCGGGTGTACGCGGCGCAGTTCACCACGGCGTCGTGTCCCGCGACGGCGGCGCGCACGGCGTCGAGGTCGGTCACGTCGAGGTCGGAGCGGCCGAGGGCGGTGCTGGGGCGGGAGCCGAGGGCCGCGCGCAGGTCGGTGCCGAGCATGCCGGAGGCGCCCGTGATGAGGAAGGTCACCTCCTCATCATGCCCGAGCGGTCCGTCGGCCGACGGTCGGCGCTCCGGCACGCCGCCGGGTGGCGCAGAGAGGCGTCGCGGGCCCGTGACACGCCGTCGTTAAACTGGCGACCGTGCAGATCCGAGAGCTCGACATCCCCGACGTCTACGAAGTGACTCCGCGCCAGTTCCCCGACGATCGCGGGGTCTTCTACGAGTTCTACCGCTTCGACCGCCTGGCCGAGAAGGTCGGGCACCCGCTCTCGCTCCGGCAGGGCAACACCTCCGTCTCGCGGCGCGGCACCGTCCGCGGCATCCACTTCGCGCAGATCCCGCCGTCGCAGGCCAAGTACGTCTCGTGCTTCTCCGGTGCGGTCCTCGACTACGTGATCGATGTGCGCGTCGGGTCGCCGACCTTCGGGCGCTGGGAGTCGATCCTGCTCGACGACGTCGACCGCCGCTCCGTCTACATCGCCGAGGGGGTCGCGCACGCCTTCGTGGCGCTGACCGAGGGCGCCGTGGTCTCGTACCTCGTGAACGCCACCTTCGACCCGGTGCGGGAGAAGGGTATCGACCCGCTCGACGAGCAGATCGGCCTGCGCTTCCCGGAGGAGGCCGGCGAGCTGCTCCTCTCGCCGAAGGACACCGACGCACCGACGCTGGCCGAGGCCGAGGCGCAGGGCCTGCTGCCGACCTGGGACGAGGCGCGGGCCTTCTACACGGAGCTCGACTCCGCGTCCTGACCGCCGATCCGGTGGGCGGGCCGCCCGGCGCCGGCCAGGCGGCCCGCCCGATCGGAGCGGATCAGCTCTTCGAGCGCAGGCGCATCAGCGCGACCCGGGCGCCCAGCCCGGCGCGGACCGCCGCGCGGATCGGCGCCTGATACCAGGCGCCGTACTTCTGCGCGAGGTAGAGGTAGGCGCTGCGGTGGTGGACCGCGAGCATCCGCGCCGAGGCCAGGCGGGTGGAGTGCCCGCCGAGGTGGGAGACGACCGCGTCGGCGAGGTAGACGTTGGTCCACCCGCGCTGTCCGAGCGAGTCGCCCAGCTGGACGTCCTCGAAGTACATGAAGTAGCGGTCGTCGAACCCGCCGATCTCCTCGAAGGCCGTGCGGCGCACCATCACGCAGGCGCCGGAGAGCCAGCCCGCCTCCATCCGGCCGTGGCGGAGGGTCTCGACCGCGCGCGAGCGCCGGTAAGTCGCCGACCACGGGTTACCGGGCCAGACGTGGGCGAAGACGGCGTGCCCGACGCCCGTGCCGAGAGAGGGCAGAGCGCGGGCCGAGGGGTAGATCGTGCCGTCGGAGTCGAGGATCCGGGGCCCGATCGAGCCGATCCGGTCGTCCGCCGTCGCCGCGGCGTAGAGGGCGTCGATCGAGCCGGGGAGGAAGACCGTGTCCGGGTTGGTGACCAGGATCCACTCGACCTCGGGCCCGAGGCGGTCGACCGCGTAGTTGACGGCCCGGCCGTAGCCGAGGTTCTGCCCGGTCTCGTGGAACTCGACCTGCGGCAGGCGCTCGACGACGCTGCGGACGGAGTCGTCCGTGGTCAGGTTGTCGACCACCACGATGCGCACGTCGTGCTCCGTCGCCTCCGGCACGGACTCGAGGCACGCGCGGAGGACCTCACCCGAGAAGTGGGTGACGACGACGACCGCGATGGGCAACGTCGAGCGGGCGATGGGAGCCTCCGGGTGGTGCGGCGTCGACGGGAGGAGTACCCCGTCGGAAGAACTCGACGAGGCTAGCACGCGGCTCGAGCGGTGCCCGGGAGCCTGCGGCCCTCAGCGGACGATGTCGACGGGCTCGGTGCTGACGGCCACGGCGGCGGGGGAGACCGTCTCGATCGCGGGCAGCGCATCGTGCGCCGGACGGCGGAAGACGACGAACTTGTACATGCAGAAGTTCCACACCAGTCCCACGAGGACCGCGACGGCCTTGGCGATGTTGATCGCGAGGAAGGCGTTCTCGCCGGAGCTGGGGAGGAAGAGCAGCGAGTTGCCGAAGCGGGTGTCGAAGAAGACCTCGAAGCCGTAGATGATCGCCGACTGCAGGACCAGCGAGCTGAACCCGGTGACGAGGAAGAACTTCGCGAACGTGGCGACCGAGACCCTGCCCGGGTGGCGGAAGACGAAGAAGTGGTTCAGCGCGTACGAGATCGTGATGCCGACCAGGACGGAGAAGACGTTGGCGACGAGGGTCGGCAGACCGAGCAGGAGCACGAGCGTGTTGAGGATGAGGAAGTCGATCGCCGTGTTGGTGCAGCCCGCGATGAGGAAGCGGACCTTCTGCGATTCGAGGAGTCTCTTCATCTGCGGTGCTCTTTCCCGTCCCCCTCTGGCGTCGATGCCCGACCGTCGGGCTCCGACGGGCGTCCATCGGGGCAGGCGAACAAGGGGTGAACCGCCGTGCACTGTCGTCCATCGTAACCGTGGACCCCTGCCGGGCGGTCGAACAGCCGGTGCCATGTTCCTGAGAGAGTGCGCGGACGGGGCGGCGGGCCGCGGGGCGCGCTCGGAGGCTCGCGAGCACCGCCTCGTTATACTCGCAGGGCTCTCACCGGTCAGCCGGTGCACCGGAAGAACGGATCCTCCCCGCCTCATGCGCTCCCTCGCCGTCGTCGTCCCCACCTACAACGAAGTCGCGAACATCGCGACGGCGCTGCCGCGGGTCGCGCTCGCGGCGTCCCGCAACCCCGACTTCCACGTGACCGTCGCCGTCATCGACGACAGCTCCCCCGACGGCACCGCGGACCGCGCGCGCGAGCTCGCGGCCGAGCTCGGGTCCGACACCTTCGAGGTCCTCGTGCTCTCGCGCGAGAAGAAGGAGGGGCTCGGCGCGGCGTACATCTGGGCCTTCCAGCACCTCCTCGCGGCCGAGCGCCGCTACGACTACCTGCTGCAGATGGACGCCGACCTCTCGCACGACCCGGACTACATCGACGCCTTCCTCCGCGAGGTGCGCGCGGGCGCCGACTTCGTGGTCGCCTCCCGCTACATCGCCGGCGGGGGCACTCCCGACTGGACGCTCGACCGCAAGCTGCTGAGCGGTGGCGGCAACCTCTACACGCGCCTCTTCCTCGGCTCGAAGATCACCGACTGGACCGGCGGCTTCAACCTCTTCAGCGCGGACCTCCTGCGCACCCTCCACCTCGAGACGATCCGCGCAGCCGGCTACGGCTTCCAGATCGTGCTCAAGTACCGGGCGCTGCGCCGGGCCCGCGGAGTGAAGGAGATCCCGATCGTCTTCCTCGACCGCACGGTCGGCAACTCCAAGATCCCGAGCGACACCCTCCTGAAGAACCTCCTGCTCGTCCTGGCCATCCGGTTCGGCGGGAAGCACCGGTGACGGCGGGTCCGACGGGATCCCCTCGGACCCGGAGGGCCCTCCTCGAGCTCGCCGCCCTCGCCGTCGTCGTCAGCGGGACCCTGCTCGTGCTCGGATTCATGGTCGGCACGCCGTGGCGGCCGCTGCTCTTCCGCGACGGCGACTCGCTGGCGCTGCCGCTGATCCTGCAGTCCTTCGCCGAGGGCCGCCCCGCGGCGTGGGTGATGACGAGCCAGCTCTTCCTCTTCCCCGAGCTCCCCGTCTTCGGCGTCGCGTGGCTGCTGACCGGTGGCGATCCCGCGGCGGCGCTCGCGGTCAACGCCGTGCTCAACGTCGTCCTCCTCTACGGCGTGCTCCGGATGCTCGCGCGACGGCTCGTCGCGGACCGGCACCGCCGGCTGCGGCCCGCCGCCGCGCTCGCCGGCATCGCCGTGCTGCTGGTTCTCTGCCTGACGGAGGGCCGCGCGCTCAACAACGAGGGGGCCCTGGCGACCACCTTCCTCCTCACGACCTACTACTACGGCGCGGTGCTCACAGGCCTCGCCGGGCTCGCCGTCGCTCTGGGCGCACTGCGCGAGCGCCGTCCGGCCGCGCGTCCGCTGCTCCTGGTCGGGGCGGCCGTCGCCGCGACGACCCTCTCCGATCCGCTCCTCCTGGTGCAGTTCGTCGGCCCCCTGCTGGTGGTCCTCGTCGTGCTGCTGGTGCTCGCTCTCGCTGCTCCCCGAGCGGTGATGATCGTCGCGGGCACGGTCCTCGGGGCCGCCGCGCTCGGAGCCGCGCTGCGGGTCCCGCTCGGCTTCCTGATCGGGACCGACGCCGGCGGGTACCTCCGGCTGCCGCTCGCCGGGACGGCACTGGACGACCTGATCGTGCAGTTCCTGGTGCTGAAGGCGCCGCTGATCGGCAAGCTCGAGGTGGCGCTGCTGGGTCTGCTGCTGCTGGCGGCCCTCGCCGTCGTCGTGGCCGGTGCCGCCCGACTGGCGCGGGGAGCCGCCCTCGACGAGGCGGCCCGTGCGCGCTTCGCGGTGTGCGCGTTCCTGCCGGCGCAGACGGCGGTGCTCCTGGTGGTGCAGGTCTTCACCGGCAGCTCGGTCAGCCGCTACCTGATGCCGATCCCGGTGACCGCGACCGTGGTCGTGATCGCCCTGATCGGCGCCGCGGCGGCGCACCGGCGTGCTGCGGGCGCGCGGCTGGCGCCGGTCGTCCGCGTCGTCGCTCCGCTGGCCGCCGCAGGCCTCGTCGTCGCCGCCGTGCCGGCCACAACGGCGGTCGCCTCCGCGGCGGCCGAGGCGCGATCGGACCCGGACGCCGACTGCCTGGAGCGCTGGATCGACGGCCGCGAGCTCGCGGGCGTCGGCTCGTTCTGGTCCACGCGGCCGCTGGACCTCTACGGACCGGCCTCGCTGCACGTCCAGCAGGTCAACTTCGACTTCACGGTGCAGCTGTGGATGAACAACCTGAGCGACTACCGCGACCGGCAGTACAGCTTCGTCCTGGCCGACCGCTCGCCCGACTGGGCGGGGCTCGCGCGCGGGACGCTCGGCGCTCCCTCCGATATCGTCGCCTGCGGGGGGTTCGACATCTACGACTACGCGGGCACCGACGGCGAGACCGAGCTGAACCGGATCGTCCAGACCAGCGTGGAGGAGCAGCGCCGTGAGCGCGGCTACTGACGTGCGCGGCCCGCGGACGGCGAGTCGGCGGCGCCGGACGCTCGTCGAGCTCGGATGGGCCCTCGTCGCCGCCCTCGTCTCGGTCGTCGCCGCCGTGCTCGCGCTCGGGATCGGGCCGCAGGACCTGACGGGCCGCTGGACCGTGGGCGGCGACGACCAGATCCTGCACTACACGCTCTTCACCAGCGCCACGCAGGCGTTCCCGTTCGACGGCAACGCGGCGCTCGGCTTCCCCGACGGGTTCAACGCCTTCTTCAGCGCGCAGTTCGACGTCGCCTCCGCCCTCGCCGTGTCGGTCCTGGCCCTCGTGGTGCGCGACGGGACGACGCTCCTGAACGTCTTCTACCTGGGCACGTTCGCGACGGTCGCCGTCACCGGCTACGTGTTCTTCCGCGCCCTCCGCACGCGGCCCTGGGTCGCGGCGTTCTCCGCGGTCCTGCTGTCGCTGCTGCCGTACCACTTCCTCCGGATCGGATTCGGCCACGCGTTCCTCGCCAACTACTGGGCGATCCCGCTCCTGGGCGTGATGGTGCTGATGGTCGCCGGACCGCGCACCGATCCTCTCCGAGCCTGGGCCGAGCGGGGCGCGACGCGGAGGAGCCGCGTACTGCGCTCCGTCGTCCCGGGAGTCGTGCTCGGGCTCCTGGTGGCGAGCACGGGCGGCTACTACTACGTCTTCGCGGTCCTGGTCCTCGGAGCGACCTGGGCGGTGAGCACGGCCGCCGGGCTCCTCTCCCGCGAGCGGCTGCGCGTGCTCGCGGTCTCGTCGGTGCCGATCCTCGCGCTCGGCGTGTTCGTCGGGCTCTCGCTGCTGCTGCTCTCGCTCGACTTCGGGGAGCGCTACAGCCCGTACTTCACGTCGCGGACCGTGGGGGAGTCGGAGGCCTACGCCGGCAAGCTCGTGCTGCTGGGCCTGCCCTGGTCGGGGACCGGGCTGCCGCAGGGGTACGGCCTGCTCAACACCTACGCGGGCCAGTCCGGCGTGGCGCCGACGACGGAGCCGCCCGGGTTCTCGATCCTCGCCAGCGTCGCGCTCCTGATCACGCTCGTGGCGCTCCCGATCTCCGCGCTCGGCGGCGGACGGGCGCTCCGTGCGACCGCGGTCGGCCGGTTCTTCTCGGACGCCCGCGTGCGCGTCCTCGCCGTGGCGACACTGGCCGCGCTCCTCTTCTACACGGTGACGGGCCTGGGCGTCGTGGTCTCGCTGGTGGCGGGGCCGACGATCCGTGCGTGGGCGCGGATGTCGATCGTCATCGCGGTCCTCGTCCTCGGCGTGCTCGCGCTCCTGCTCGATCGGATCACGGCCCGTGGCGGTGTCCGGATCCTCGTGGCGGCGCTGCTCGCCGCCGTCGCCGTCATCGATCAGCTGGCCGGAGTATCGGCCGCGGTGCCGATCGCTCCGACCGACGACTCCGAGATGCGCTCGTTCGTGTCGGAGGCCGACGCGCAGCTGGACGACGGCTGCGGAGTAGTGGAGCTCCCCCTGAAGAGCTTCCCCGACAGCGGGCGGATCGGAGCGCTCTCCGACTACGACGAGGCGCTGCCCTACCTCGCGACCGAGGAGGGACGCCTCCGCTGGAGCTACGGGGCGGTGGAGGGCACCTACGGCTGGGACGTCTGGGGCGACGTCGACGACCCCGCGGAGTTCGCCGACGCCGTGGCGGGCAGCGGCGCCTGCGCCGTCTACGTGGACACCGCCGGCTACACCGACGACCCCGACGGCTGGCGGGCCTACGTCGAGGCGGCGACGGGGGACGTCGAGCCCGAGGTCGCCTCCGTCTCCGGGCGCTGGCTGCTGTTCACGACCCGGCGCTGATCAGCGGTCGTCGAAGGCCAGCTCGAGCAGGCGCCGGGCGGTGCGGTCCCACCCCGGGATGGGCTCCGGTGCGAGTCGCCGGGGACGGCGCAGCGCCTCTCCGATCGCGGCCGACCACCCGGTGCGGTCCGCCGGGTCGATGAAGACGGCGGTGGACTCCCGCCCGGCGAGCGCGTCGCGGAGGCCGGGGATGTCTGCCGCGAGCACCGGAGTGCCGCAGGCGACGGCCTCGAGGGCGGGCAGGCCGAAGCCCTCGTGCCAGGAGGGCATGGCGACGGCGTCGGCCCCCGTGAGCAGGGCCGGCAGATCCTCGTCGGCGACGTAGGAGGAGGCGAAGCGCACGTCGGCTCCTGCGGCCACCGCGCGGGCGACGGCGGAGTGGACGTCCTCGTTGTCCCAGCCGTCCCCGCCCACCAGGAGCAGGGTGTGGTTCTCCGGCCGCTCGGCCTGCCGGTACGCGTCCACCAGGGTGACGAGGTTCTTGCGGCGCTCGATCGATCCGACGAAGAGCAGGTAGGACCCGAGCCCGTGCTGCGCGCGGACCCGCGCCACCTCCTCCTCCCCACGGGCATGGAAGAGGTCGGCGTCGATCGTGGTCGGCAGCACGCGGACGCGCTCGAGAGCGACGCCCAGAGCGCTCTCGACCTCGGCTGCGGACGACGGGGTGCCGGTCAGGACCAGATCGCTGCGCCGGATCCACCGGGGCACCGACCGCGACAGCAGCTCTCGGCGCTCGCGAGGAACGAGCTCGGGCATCACAGCGAAGCAGACGTCGTGCACGAAGGTGAGCGAGCGGGAGCGGGCGAGCGGCCAGCTCCGGAAGTTCGGGAAGAAGTAGGCGCCACGGCCGAGCAGGAGGTCGATCCCCGGCGCGGGCAGTCGGGTCAGTGCGCTCCACACCGGCCGGGGCAGCGGCACCGGTCGGACGCGCAGCGTACGGAAGCCGAAGCGCTCGAGCGAGCCGGCCTCGCTCGCCGGCACGACGAGGAGCACCTCGACGTCTGCGGCGGTCGCGTCGGTGTCCAGGGCGTGCAGCAGGCCGAGCAGGACGCGGCCGACCCCGGTCAGGCGCGGCGCCGCGAGGGCGGTCGCGTCGACCAGGAGGCGGCGGCGCCGCGCGGTCACGGCCTGCTGAGGCGGACGGTGGAGTCGATGTCGACGACGCCGTCGTGCACGGAGGCCCGCTCGACCGTGAAGGTCGCGGCGACCGGGATCCGCATGGTCTCGCCCTGCGAGAAGGTGGCCGAGGAGGCGTGCACGGCGTAGTTGCCGGCGCCGAGGTGCAGGTCGGGGAGGGTGAACGTGACCGTCATCTCTCCGTCGACCGCGCTCAGCGGCGTGCCGATGCGCTCGGTGTTCGTCCCGAAGACGCGCTGGCCGAGGGGGGTGTCGATGCCCATGCCGATGTTCCAGTCGTCGACCGGGCGGCTGGTGCGCACCGTGACGTCGAACTCGAGGGTCTCGCCGCTGCGGACGACCGTGCCGCCGTGCTCGATCGATCCGCCGCGCAGTCGGCAGCCCAGGATCTCGATGAGCTGGGGGGCGGGCTCGTCCGCGGCCTCGGCGGCCTCGGCCTCGCGCTCCTGGCGGGCGGCCCGACGGTCCTCGAAGCTCTCGCGGAGGACCTGGAGTCCCTCGGAGGTCTCGCCGTCGAAGACGACGGTGCCCTTCTCGAGGACGATGGTGCGGTCGCAGAGCTCGCCGACCTGCTCGAGCGAGTGGGTGACCAGCACGATGGTCTTCCCCGCGCGCTGGAAGGCGCGGATGCGGTCCATGCACTTGCGCTGGAACGGCTCGTCGCCGACGGCGAGCACCTCGTCGACCAGCAGCAGGTCGGGATCGGTGTGGATCGCGATAGCGAAGGCGAGCCGCACGTACATGCCCGACGAGTAGAACTTGACCTGGGTGTCGATGAACTCGGCGATCTCGGAGAAGTCGACGATCGAGTCGAACTTGCTGTCCAGCTCGCTGCGCGAGAGTCCGAGGATCGCGCCGTTGAGGTAGACGTTCTCGCGCCCGGTGAGGTCGGGGTGGAAGCCCGCTCCGAGCTCGAGGAGCGCGGCGAGGCGTCCGCGGCGCTCCACGGTGCCGGTCGTCGGCTGCACGATGCCGCCGATGAGCTTGAGGAGCGTGCTCTTGCCCGATCCGTTCGCGCCGATGAGGCCGACGGTCGAGCCCAGTGGGATCTCGAGGTCGACGTCGCGGAGTGCCCAGAACTCGTCGCGGTGCTTGCGCCCGCGGCCGAAGTTGACGATCCGCTCCTTGAACGACTTGTCCTTGCGGATGACGAAGCGCTTGGAGGCGTTGCGCACCCGGACAACGGTCGGGGTGCCGGAGGAGGCGGGCACGGACTCCTGCTTGCTGGTGAGGGTCACGATCAGATCTCCTGGGCGAAGTTGCCCTCGAGGCGGCGGAAGATCCGGTGGCCGATCCACACGAACACCAGCCCGACGACGAGGACGATGAGAAGGCGCAGCTCCATGTCCGGCGGCCACACCTGGGGGGCGATCTCGTTGCCGTCGATGATGCTGACGCGCGAGCCGTCTCCCCAGATCGCGCGCTGGAAGGCGAGGATCGCGTTCGAGATCGGGTTGATGAGGTAGAGCTGCTCGGCCCAGCCGTGGCCCGCTCCGGTGGAGGCGGCGACGACGAAGTTCCACGCGTAGACGATGGGGGAGAGCCAGAAGAAGATCTGCAGCCCGACCTCGACGAGGAACTGGACGTCGCGGAGGTAGACGTTGAGGGCCGAGAGGGCCAGGGCCAGCGCGAGGCCGTACACGAGCACGATCGCCAGCGCGGGCACGATGTAGAGGAGCTGGACGCCGAAGATCAGCGAGCCCGTGAGGACGGCTCCCGCGATCAGGACGACGAACTGCACACCGAAGTTGAAGAGGGCCGAGCCGATGGCCGCCACCGGGAAGATCTCCCGCGGCAGGTACACCTTCTTGATCAGTCCGCCGTTGCCGAGGATCGACGTGGTGCCCGCGGTCACGATCTCGCTGAACAGGCCCCAGAGGGTGAGCCCCGAGAAGACGAAGATCGCGAAGTTCGGGACGCCGCGCGAGGCCCCGAGGATCTGGCCGATCGCCACGTAGTAGATGAGGAGCATGATCAGCGGCCGGACGAGGCTCCAGACGAAGCCCAGGCTGCTGTCCTTGTAGCGCGACTTCAGCTCGCGCCCGACGAGGAGGCGGAGCAGCTCGCGGTGCCGCAGGATCTCGGCGAGGGAGGCGACGAAGCCGCCCGAGCCGCCGCCGACGGCCGACGTGGTGCCGGCGATCTGGAACGGCTCGTCGGCGATCGCGCGCGCGCGATCCACAGCTTTGCTGGGCATGGAACTCCAAGCTCTCGGCCTCCGCCGGGCGACGGACCGCATCATTATACGTGCGGCCCACCCTGGAGCCCCCTGGCTGGCGTGCCGGTGCGCGGCGCATGGCGGGTAGTCTTGCTCCCGCTCGCCGACTGAACGACACGAACGAGGTGTTCGCCATGCCCACGCAGCCATCCGACGTCCCCCTGGACCCGGCGCCGCAGAGCGCTGGGGACCCCGCCCCCGTCCTCGGCGGCACGGGCGAGGACGCTCCTCCCGCTCCCGACCCGAGCCTCGAGTCGGCGGTCGGCGACGCCGCTCCCGCCGCCGTCCCGGCCGAGCCCGCCCGCACGTCCGGGGCTCCCATCGAGCCCCGTCTCGCCGAGCCCGAGTCCCCGGACGAGGAGCTCGCCCGCCTGCGCGCGCAGGTCGACTCCCTCCTCAACGACCCCTTCGACGAGTGGGTCGAGCGGATCCAGGTGGGCGGAGTGACCGCCTCCGGCTTCGAGCGCACCCTCTCCTGGCGGGTGACGAAGCCGCTCCGCCTGGTGCGAACCTTCCAGATCCGCGTCGAGCAGCTCGGGCTGTCGGGCGCCGTCGGCCACAGCGCGCGCTTCGTGAAGCGCCGCCTGTCCGGTCGGGCGCGATGAGCGACCGGTCGCAGGTCTCGGCCGCCGGCGCGGCCGCCGCGCGCGCCCACCGCACGGAGGCGATGCTGCAGCGCCTGGAGCAGATCGGCGCGCTCCTCTTCGACGAGGAGCGCCGCGCCTCGCTGCGCACCCGCGGGCCCGGCCCGTACCTCGACGAGGTGGCCCGCGAGATCCGCTCGCGCCAGGACGACGAGTTGACCTGGGTCGCGCTGGTGTCGTTCACGGCCGCGTACCCGACGAGCGAGCTGTTCGACTGGTTCCGCCGCGCCCTCGAGCTCGCCCCCGAGGAGGCGGCGCTGCGCATCTTCCTCGAGGCGGGCTCCCGCACCGCGACCGGGTTCGCCGATCTGGACGCCCGTGTCGAGGTCGTCACCGGGGCCGTCCTGATCGACGTCGACTTCCCCGCCCGCCACGGTCACAACACCGGCGTCCAGCGGGTCGTGCGCCAGACCGTGTCCCGCTGGGACGCCGAGCACGAGATCGTCCCGGTCGCCTGGGTCCACGGATCGATGTCCTTCCGGCGCCTGAGCGCGATCGAGCACGAGCGCGTCGTCGACTGGTCCTCCGCCGGGCGGCGCGACTGGGAGCACGGCGATCCGGAGCGCATCGAGTTCGTCGTGCCCTACCGCAGCGTCGTCGTCATCCCCTCGGTGCCCGACTACAACCAGTGCGGGCCGCTCGCGGCCCTCGCCGAGTACTCCGGCAACGAGGTCGTCGTCCTCGGCCACGACGCCATCCCCGTCGTCAGCGCCGACACGGTGCCGCCGGAGGAGACGGTGCGCTTCGTCAACTTCCTCTCCGTGGTCAAGCACGCCGAGCGCGTCGCCACGGTGAGCGCCGCGGCTGCGCTGGAGTTCGAGGGCTTCGTGCGAGCGCTCCCCGCTCAGGGCCTCACCGGCCCGACCGTCGTCCCGGTCCCGCTGCCCGTGGAGCTCCCGGACGGCCTGCGCTCCGAGGGCCGGAGCGCGTCCGGCCTGCCGCTCGTGCTCTGCGTCGGCAGCCAGGAGCCCCGCAAGAACCATCTCGCGGTGCTGCACGCCGCCGAGGTCCTCTGGCGCGAGGGCCTGCGCTTCCGCGTCCGCTTCATCGGCGGGGCCAACCCCTGGGCGCACCAGGTCTTCGATCCCCGCGTGCGCGAGCTGGTCGCCGCCGGACGCCCGGTCGAGGTGCTCCGCGGAGCCGACGACGACGTCCTGATCGCGAGCTACCGGGAGGCGCTGTTCCTGGCGTTCCCGTCGCTGCACGAGGGGTACGGCCTGCCGGTCGCCGAGGCGCTGTCGATCGGGCTCCCCGTGCTGACCTCGCGCTACGGCAGCACGGCGCAGATCGCCGAGCACGGCGGATGCGTCCTGATCGACCCGGAGTCCGACGAGGAGATCACCGACGGCATGCGCCGCCTGCTGACGTCGCCGGAAGTCGTCGACGAGCTCCGCCTCGAGGCGGCAGAGCGGCCCGAGCGCACCTGGGACGACTACGCCCGGGAGCTGTGGGCCGCCCTGATCGGCCCCTCGGCCCTCATCGAGCACGAGGAGGCGCCCCGTGCGCTCTAAGCAGTACCTGGTCGACCGTCTCGCCACCCTGGTGCGCACCCTGGCCCCCTCCGTGGAGCCGCTGGGCAGCGTCGACGCCCTCACCGGACAGCTGAGCGTTCTGCTGCCCGCCCCCACCGACCGCGAGGTCTGGCTGGTGCTCGCCGTCCTCCGCGGCACGCTCCCGCGCCGGGAGGACGTCGTCGACGGCCGCCGCCGGGCCCGGCTGGACGGCACCGCCGGTCTGCTCACCCACGCCGCGTCCACCATCGCCTCGAACCGGGTCTTCGCCCGCTTCCACCACCCCGAGGTCGAGGTGGTCGTCGGCGCGGTCGTCGTCGACGTGCACCACACCGCGCGCACGGGGCTGGCCACGGGCATCCAGCGCGTGGTGCGCCAGAGCCTCGTCCGATGGACGCGCGACCACGAGATCCTGCTCGCCGGCTGGGACTCGACCCACGAGTCGCTCGTCATGCTCACCCCGGAGCAGAGCCGGAACGCCGTCTCGGGCGACGTGCCCGACGCCGCCGAGGACCGCTCCCGCGTGATCGTCCCGTGGCAGGGCACCTACCTCCTGCCCGAGCTCGCCGTGGAGGACGAGCGGACGTCGCGCGTCTCCGCTCTGGCCGAGTTCAGCGGCAACCGCACGGGCACCATCGGCTTCGACTGCGTGCCGGTCACCACCGCCGAGACGGCGAGCACCGGCATCAGCGCCGCCTTCTCGCGCACGCTCGTCGCCGTGTCGCACATGGACCGCATCGCGACCATCTCCGAGGCGGCCGCGACCGAGTACTCCGGCTGGCGCCACATGCTCGGCAGCGTCGGGATGCAGGGGCCGGACATCCGGCCGATCCTGCTGCCCTCGCAGCCGGAGAGCGTCTCGGACGAGGAGCTGGCCACCGCCGCGCGCTCGCTGGTGACCGGTGACCTCCCGCTCGTCGTCTGCGTCGGCAGCCACGAGCCGCGGAAGAACCACCTGGCTGTGCTCCAGGCGGCCGAGCTGCTCTGGCGCCGGGGCGTGCGCTTCAGCCTGGTCTTCATCGGCGGCAACGCCTGGAGCAGCGCCGAGTTCGAGTACCGACTCGAGGTCCTCGAGGGGCAGGGCCGTCCGGTCCGCTCGCTCTCCAAGATCACCGACGCGCTGCTCTGGAGCGCCTACCGCCTGGCCCGGTGCACGGTGTTCCCCTCGATCAACGAGGGCTACGGTCTCCCGATCGTGGAGTCGATCTCGGTCGGCACCCCGGTCGTGACCTCCGGCTTCGGCAGCATGCACGAGGTCTCCGCCTCGGGTGGCGCGCTGTTCGTCGATCCGCACGACGACCACGACATCGCCGCGGCCCTCGAGCGGCTGCTGACCGACGACGAGCTGCACGCGCGGCTCTCGGCGAAGGCGCTCGCGATCGACGGCGGCACCTGGGACGAGTACGCCGCCCGCGTCTGGTCGTACCTCGTCGAGGGCGAGGGCGTCGACGAGCGGGGCCGGGCCGAGCAGTCGGACGCGACCGCCTAGGCGTCCTCGACCCACCGCGTGCAGAAGGCCCCCGCTCCAGGAGCGGGGGCCTTCTGCACGCGGTGGGCGCGGCTCAGTCGGAGCGGCGCGCCAGCTCGAGGTCGTTCTCGACCATGCGGGCGACGATCTCCTCGAAGCTGACGGTCGGCGCCCAGCCGAGCACTTCGCGGGCCCGGGAGGCGTCCCCGCGCATCTCGGGGGCGTCCACGGGGCGCGCGAACCGCGGGTCGATCGTGACCCGCTGCTCCCAGTCGTCGATGCCGGCCGCGGTGAAGGCGGCACGGACGAAGTCGCGGACCGAGTGCGCGACTCCGGTCGCCACGACGTAGTCGCCCGCCTCCTCGGCGCGCGAGGCGCGCACGAGGGCGTCCACGTAGTCGGGGGCCCAGCCCCAGTCGCGGCGCGCGTCGAGATTGCCGAGCGAGAGCACCGACTCGGCGCCCGTCGCGATCGCCGCGACTCCGGCGGTGATCTTGCGGGTGACGAAGCCCAGCGGCCGTCGAGGCGACTCGTGGTTGTAGAGGATGCCGGACGAGGCGTGCAGCCCGCGGCCACGGTAGACCGCGACGAGGTGGTGCGCGAACGCCTTCGCGGCTCCGTAGGGCGAAACCGGGCGGATCGGGGTCCGCTCGGTCTGCGGGTTCTCGGTCGCGGCCCCGAAGATCTCGGAGGACGAGGCCTGAACGAAGCGGACCTCCCGGCCCGCCGACTCCTGGAGCGCCAGCGAGGCCTCCAGGAGCGCGGCGACCGCGGTGCCGGTCACCTCCGCCGTGAGCACGGGCTCCTTCCACGAGAGCGCGACGGAGGAGAGGCCGGCGAGGTGGAAGACCGTGTCCGGCTGCGCCTCCGCGACGATACGGCCGAGGCCGGAGGCGTCGCGGAGATCGCCCTCGAAGGCGCGGACGGAGGCGGGAAGAGCGGCGTCGTCGGTCCCGCGCACGAGCGCGGAGACCTCCCAGCCGTCGGCGAGCAGGCGCTCGACGAGGTAGCCCCCGTCCTGACCGCTCGCTCCGGTGACGAGAGCGGCAGGCATGACTACTTGATCAGCGCGGACTGCTCGGCGAGGTCGTTCTCGACCATCATCGCCACGAGCTCGGGGAACGAGACCTTCGGCTCCCAGCCGAGGACGTCGCGCGCCTTCGCCGGGTCGCCGATCAGCAGGTCCACCTCGGCGGGACGCATGAACGCGGGGTTCTGGGTCACGTACGGGGTCCAGTCCTCGATGCCGACGTGGTTGAAGGCGATGTCGAGGTACTCGCGGATCTCGTGGGTCTCGCCGGTCGCGACCACGTAGTCGTCGCCCTCGGGCTGCTGCAGCATGCGCCACATCGCGTCGACGTAGTCGCCGGCGAAGCCCCAGTCGCGCTTCGCGTCGAGGTTGCCGAGCTCCAGCGTCTCCTGGAGGCCGAGCTTGATGCGGGCGACCGCGAGGCTGATCTTGCGGGTGACGAACTCCGGGCCGCGGCGGGGCGACTCGTGGTTGAAGAGGATGCCGGAGGAGGCGTGCATGCCGTACGACTCGCGGTAGTTGATGGTCATGTAGTGGCCGAAGACCTTGGCCACTCCGTAGGGCGAGCGCGGCCAGAGCAGCGTCTCCTCGCTCTGCGGGACCTGCTGGACCTTGCCGAACATCTCGGAGGAGGAGGCCTGGTAGAACTTCACGCGCGACATGTCGGAGCCGGCGTAGAGGCGGGTCGCCTCGAGGATGTTGAGCACGCCCTTGCCGGTCACATCGGTGGTGAGCGACGCGTTCTCCCACGAGTAGGCGACGAACGAGATCGCACCGAGGTTGTAGACCTCGTCGGGCTGGGCGGCGGCGAGCACGCGCACGAGGCTCGACACGTCGGTCAGGTCGCCGGTGAGCAGGGTCACCTCGGGCACGGTGCGGCGGACCAGCTCGTACTTGGGGTTGTTCTGCCCGCGGACGAGCCCGAAGACCTCGTAGCCCTTCGAGAGGAGGAGCTCGGCGAGGTAGAGGCCGTCCTGGCCGGTGATTCCGGTGATCAAAGCGCGGGGCACGTGGTGGTCCAATTCGTCGGGGTCGATGACAGCGGGACACATACTACCCACGGGCACGGCCGGGCGCCGGGAGCGGTGCGGCCCGCCGGTATCCTGGCCGGGCTTCGGACCGATTGGACGCCATGCCGGAACTCCGCCCCGTCACGCTCGCCGTGCTCACCGTCGACCCGGGCGGGATGGGCGGCGGCGAGACCTACGCGCGCGCGCTCACGCGCCTCCTGGCGCCGCGGCCGGGGGAGGAGGGGCCCGCCGTGCAGGTGCTCGTCCCCGAGAACGCGCGCGGCTTCAGCGAGGGCGTGCCCGAGGTCGTGGCCGAGGGGGTCGTCAGCGGGGCGGGCCACCGCCGCCGGGCCGTGGGGATGCTCCAGGCGCTCCTGCGCACGCCGCGCCTGCGCCGGCGCCTCGGCCGGGACGCGGTGCTCTACTTCCCGTTCACGGTCCCGCTCCCGTGGCCGTCGCGGCGGCAGGGGCACGTGCAGATGCTGTTCGATCTGCAGCACCGCGACCTCCCGCACCTCTTCCCCCGCGTCGAGCGCGTCTTCCGCCGGCTCGCCTACGAGGCGACCGCTCGCCGCGCCGACGCGGTCATCACCATCAGCGCCTTCACCAAGGGGCGGATCGTCGAGCTGCTGGGCATCCCGGAGGAGCGGATCCACGTGTCGCATCTCGGCGTGGACACCCGGCGCTTCGTCGCGAATCTGGGCACACGCGAGGACTTCGTCTTCTACCCGGCGCGCGCCTGGCCGCACAAGAACCACGCCCGCCTGTTCGAGGCGGTGCGCCTGCTGCGGGAGGAGGGGCACGCCCTCCGGCTCGTGCTGACGGGAGGGGACCTGGACCGCCTCGGCCCGCTGCCGGACTTCGTCGAGTGGCGCGGCCACGTCACTCCGGAGGAGCTCGCCGACCTCTACCGCCGAGCCGCGGTGCTGGCGTTCCCGAGCCTCTACGAGGGCTTCGGCCTCCCGCCGATCGAGGCGATGGCGTCGGGATGCCCGGTGGCCGCCTCCGACGCGGGCTCGCTCCCGGAGATCTGCGGGGACGCCGCGGTCTACGTCGATCCGCTCGAGCCGCGCTCGATCGCGGACGGGATCCTCGAGGCGATCGAGCGGACCGGCGAGCTCGGCCCGCTCGGCGTCGAGCGCGCCCGGTCCTTCAGCTGGGAGCGCTGCCGGGAGGAGCACCTCGCCGTGCTCCGCCAGGTGGCGCGGCGGCGCGGGCGCTGAGGAGTCCGGTCAGTCCCGCGGGTGCAGGAGCCGGCGCCAGCTCAGTCCCTGGGCCGCGCGCATCGCGCAGAGCACCACGAGCAGCCAGCCGGCGTCGAGCAGGATCGAGCTCTCGGCCAGTGCGGTGACCATCAGCACGGTCAGCACCAGCACCGGCCAGACGTGCACGACCGCCTTGCGCTCGGAGGCGATCAGCCAGGAGCGCCAGAGCGCGAGGCCGATCAGCACGACGAAGAGGACCACCCCGACCGCGCCGACCTGCAGGGCCACGTCGAAGAGCGCGTTGAGGCTCGACGAGTGCGGGCGGCCCGAGAGGTAGTCGATGGCGGTGAAGGGGTAGAGGTCGGGCCGCCAGTAGCCCACCCAGCCCCAGCCGACGATCGGAGCGAGGTCCGTGAAGCGCCAGACCTGCTGCCAGAGCCGCAGCCGGAACTCGAACTCGCTGCCCGCGTTCAGCAGCTCGATCACCCGGTAGCGCAGGAGCCACACGGTGAGGGCGGCCGCGGCGGCGACGCCGAGCACCGCGAACTGCCGCCGACGGCGGTGGGTGCCGTCGCCGTGGCGCACCCAGCGCAGAGCGAGGGCGACGACGACGGCCACGGCGAGCACGCCCGCGCTCACGGCGGAGCGCGTGAAGAGGAGGGTGACCGCGGCGAGGGCGAGCGAGGCGACGGCCGGCCCGCGGGCGACGGAGCGGGTCATCAGCTCCACCGAGAACGTCACGATCGCCAGCAGGCAGACCAGCCCGAGCTGGTTGCGCGTGCCGACGAGTCCCTGGATCGGCCCGCCGACCGCGAGCAGGCCCTCCACGCCGAGGAAGCGCAGCGGCTGGTCGATCAGCACCCCCGAGAGCACCTCCACGGCCAGCGAGGCGATCAGCACGACCCGCAGCACGTCGCCGACCGAGCGGATGATCTGGATGATGTCGCGCGTGAGGCCGATCGCGATCGCCAGGAACGCCAGGGCGAACTGGTAGACGACGCTCGAGACCGTGGCCCAGGTGTAGTCGCTCCACAGCACGCTGAGCGCGATCCAGCCGAGGAACACCAGGATGCTCGTGGGCAGCAGGCCCTCCCAGTCGAGCCGCCCGCGCCGCAGGACGAGCATGACCGCGGCGAGGGCGGTGAGCGTGGCGACGGCGGCGATGTAGCCGGGCCAGCCGAGGAGCCCGCGGACCGCCGGGGCGCAGAGGACGGTGACGAGAGTGGTCTGCGCGAGGGCCGCCGCGAACTGCGGGGACGCCGTCGCGTCGGCGACGGAGGCGGGGAGCGAGGGGCGGCGGGGCCTCATCGCCTCGGGGAGGCGTCGGCGAGGGGGAGCGGGGTCGCGGCGAGGACCTCGGGCGTCTCGGTCGCCGGTCGCTTGGTCTGCACCGCGAAGAGGACGAGGAGCAGCCAGCCTCCCTCGATCAGGATCCGGCTCTCGAACAGCGACTGCGCCAGGAGGGCGACCACGATCAGCAGCGGAGCGAGGCTGACGGCCGTGTAGGGGAGGGTCGAGGTCGCGTCGCGCCGCGGGCGGTCGACCGCGCGGAACCAGGAGCGCCACAGCGTCGAGACGGCGAGCGCCGCGAAGAGGACGAGGCCGAACGCTCCGAGCTGGAGGGCGACGTCGAGCCAGGCGTCGTGGGCCTGCAGGTAGAGCACGCCCTTGCGCTCGGCGAGGGTGTCGAACGGGGCGGCCCAGGGAGCCCAGTAGCTGACCCAGCCCCAGCCGAGGACCGGGCGCTGCAGCGTGAGCGCGATCACCGAGTCCCAGATGTCGAGGCGGCCCGTGGCGTCCTCGCTCTTGCCGAGCAGGCCGAGGAGGGCGCCCCAGCCCGCGGCGCCTCCGGCGACGGCGGCCACCGCCAGCCCCGCGGCGGTCAGGTAGACGGGACGGCGGCGGGACTCGCCCCTCCGGCGAGCCCAGAGCGCGAACGCGGCCGCGAAGACGACGGCGACGAGGCAGAGCAGGACGGTGGCCGAGCGGGTGAGCAGGAGGGTCGCGACGAACAGGGCGACCCAGACCGCTCCCCAGCGGCGCCGGACCGAGTGGGCCGCCAGCTCGATCGCGATCACGATCAGGCCGAGCAGGGCGAGGAAGCCGAGGAGGTTGCGGTTGCCGACGATCCCCTGGACGGGCTCGCCGGTGAAGAGGGCTGCCTGCGACCAGTAGAAGGCGTCGGGCGTCGGTCCGTCGGCGGGAGGCTCGACGCCGAACGGCAGGACGGGCTGCCGCACGACGACCGCGATCACGAGCTCGAAGAGGAGCGAGAGGCCGACGGAGAGGCGCAGTGCCCGTCCGAGAGCCGTGAGCAGTTCCCGGCTGCTCAGCGTGACGGCGAGGACGACGCCGCCGAGCGTCGTCGCGAGCTGCGCCGTGACTCCGATCGCGCTCGCTCCCGGATAGGCGGACCACAGCAGCGAGAGCACCGCGAGCCCGAGGAAGAGGACCAGCGACTTCGGCGTGCGGGCCCAGCGCGGGCGGGGGCGGGCGCGGACGAGCACGGCGATCGAGGCGCCCAGGAGCAGCGCGACGACGACGCCCCAGCCCCACCATCCGGCGAGGTTCCGCAGCGACTGGCCGGCCAGCAGCACGGCCAGCACCGCCACCGCGAGCGCTCGGGGAGCGGCGGGGGCGGCGCGTCGGATCATGGCGACCAGTCTAGGGAGCGGGGGCGGCGCGGCGGCGTGCCGGGCGCGCCGCCGCTCGCTCCCCGGCCGGGGCGTCCCCTCGGGGAAGACGGCTTGGACGGGAGGCTCAGACGAACGCGGCGGTGCCGGTGATCGAGCGGCCGACGATCAGCGTGTTCATCTCGCGGGTGCCCTCGTAGGAGTAGAGGGCCTCCGCGTCGGCGAAGAAGCGGGCGACGCCGTAGTCGAGGACGATGCCGTTGCCGCCCATCACCTCGCGGCACCAGGCGACGGTCTCGCGCATCCGGGCCGTCGCGTAGGCCTTCGCGAGGGCGGAGTGCTCGTCGCGCTGCTCGCCGGCGTCGAGCATCTCGGACACGCGGGTCGCCAGGGCGATGCTGGCCGTGATGTTGCCGATGCTCTTGACCAGGAGGTCCTGCATCAGCTGGTGCCCGACGAGCGGCTTGCCGAACTGCACGCGCTCCTTCGCGTAGCGCAGCGCCGCGTCGTAGGCGCCGATCGCGACGCCGATGGCCTGCCAGGCGACCTCGGCACGGGTGAGCCGGAGCACCTTCGCGGTGTCGCGGAACGAGTTCGCGCCCTGCAGGCGCAGCGACTCCGGGACGCGGACGCCCTCGAGCACGATGTCGGCGTTCTGCACCGTGCGCAGGCTCTGCTTGCGCGCGATGGCGGTGGCGCGGTAGCCCGGCGTCGAGGTGGGGACGAGGAAGCCCTTCACCTGGCCGTCCTCCGCGTCCTTCGCCCAGATCACGGTCACGTCGCTGAAGGTCGCGTTGCCGATCCAGCGCTTCTCGCCGTCGAGGATCCAGTCGTCGCCGTCCCGGCGGGCGGTGGTGCGCAGGCCCTGGGCGGAGTCGGAGCCGGAGTGCGGCTCGGTGAGGCCGAAGGCGCCGACGACCTCGCCCGAGGCGAGCTTCGGCAGCCACTCGGCGCGCTGCTCCTCGGAGCCGGCGACGCCGACCGTGCCCATCACCAGGCCGTTCTGCACGCCGACGTAGGTCGCGATGCCCGCGTCCACCCGGCCCAGCTCGAGTGCCACCCAGCCGCGGAACACGGCGGAGTTCTCGATCGCGCGGGTCTCGGGCCAGGAGAGGCCGATGACGCCGGTGGCGTGGATCCCGGGGATCAGCTGCCGCGGGAACTCCGCGCGCTCCCAGTACTCGTCGGCGATCGGCCGCACCTGCTCCTCGAGGAACGCGCGGACGCCGACCAGCAGCTCCTTCTCGGCGGGCGTGAGCGCCGCCTCGAACCCGTAGAAGTCGGCCCCCAGGGTCTCGAAGGTCGTGCTGTCCATGCTCTGTGCTCCCTCGCTCGTCGGATGCGGCACGGCGACCGCTCCGACGGCGACAGTGCTGCGACTCCCAGCGTACGAAGCGCGCCTGCGAGTGCCGCGTCCTCTGGCGGAGAGCACCAACAGGCGGGCCCTCCTCCCGGGCCCGCGTTGTGGATCCTGCTAGCGTCGCAGCGGAGCGGCCCCGGCGCGTCCGGCTGAGCGGCTCGGACCCACCCCTCGGACGGAAGGCCAGCGCTCCCGTGTTCATCCCGATCGGCAACACCCCCCGCGACTACGCCTGGGGCTCGCTCACCGGCATCTCGGAGGCCCTCGGCACCGCGCCCTCCGGCGCCCCCGAGGCCGAGCTCTGGCTCGGCGCGCACCCGGGCTCGCCCGCGCGCATCCTCGACCCCGCCTCGGTCGGCGCCGGCACGCTCGCCGAGTGGATCGGCGAGCACCCCGAGGCGGCGCTCGCCGGAGTGGAGGGGTCGGTCGATCCGGTCTCGGGCGCTCCCCGTCTGCCGTTCCTGCTCAAGATCCTCGCCGCGGGCGGGCCGCTGTCGCTCCAGGCCCACCCCTCGTCCGAGCGGGCCCGGCGCCGGTTCGTCGAGGAGGAGGAGGCCGGCATCCCGCGGGACGCCGCCGATCGCAACTACAAGGACCCGTTCCACAAGCCCGAGCTGATCTACGCGCTCAGCGAGAGCTTCGACGCGCTCTGCGGCTTCCGCGAGCCGGCGGACGCCCGGGCGCTGCTCGCCGAGCTGGCCGGGCGCGCCCCGGCGGAGGAGGCGGCCGCGATCGCGCGGTTCGCCCGGACGCTCGAGGGCGAGCCCTCGGAGGTCCTCCGCGGCGCCCTGTCGTGGCTGCTCGCCGACGGCGACCGCGCCGAGGTCGCCGCGCTGGTGTCCGCGGTCGTCGCGGCGTCCACGGGCGACGACCGCCTCGAGACGACCACGGTCCGGGACCTGGCCGAGAGCTACCCGGGCGACCCCGGCATCGTGCTCTCGCTCCTGCTCAACCGCGTCCGCCTCGCCCGCGGCGAGGTGCTCTACCTGCCTGCAGGCAACATCCACGCCTACCTCGCGGGCACGGGCGTGGAGCTGATGGCCGCCTCCGACAACGTGCTGCGCGGGGGCCTCACGCCCAAGCACATCGACGTGCCCGAGCTGGTGAGCGTGCTGGAGTTCTCGCCGCTGCCCGTGCCCTACCTCCCGGCCGAGCAGGCCGGACCGGGCGTGCGCGTCTACCGTCCGGACGTCCCCGACTTCGTGCTCGCCGTCGTGCAGCCGGCGTCGGAGGAGCCGGCCCGCGTCGCCCTGCACGGGCCCGCCATCGCGATCGCGACCGAGGGCTCGTTCTCGCTCGAGGGCGCCGAGGGCTCGGTCCGCGTCGAGCGCGGCGGCAGCGTGTTCGTGACCCCGTCGGAGGGCGCTCTCGCCGTCACCGGACGGGGCACGCTCTTCGTCGCGACGGTCTGACCCCTCCAACGACCCGGCCGCTCAGGCGGCGAAGGTGCGGCGGTAGGCCACCGGCGTGGTCCGCAGGACGCGCGTGAAGTGGTGGCGCATCACCGCGGCCGTGCCGAAGCCGACCCGCGCGGCGACCGCCTCGAGGGTCAGCTCCGTCTCCTCCAGCAGCACCTGCGCCCGGAGGAGGCGCTGGCGGGTGAGCCAGGCGAGCGGAGTCGTGCCGAGGTCGGCCCGGAAGCGGCGCGCGAAGGTGCGGGGGGCCATCAGGGCCCGACGGGCCAGCGCCTCGATCGAGAGGTCCTCGTCGAGGTGCTCCAGCATCCACTCGGTGACCTCGGCCAGCGAGTCCGCGCGCGCCTCGGGAACGGGGGTCCGCAGGTACTGCGCCTGCCCGCCGTGGCGCTGCGGGGGTACGACCATCCGCCGGGCGACGACGCTCGCCGCCGTCGCGCCCAGCTCCTCGCGCACCACGTGCAGCGCCGCGTCGATGCCGGCCGCGGTGCCCGCGCTCGTCACGATGCGCCCCTCCTGCACGTAGAGGACCTCCGGGTCCACCGTGACGGAGGGGAAGCGCCGGGCGAGCTCCGCGGCGTGCATCCAGTGGGTGGTCGCGCGCCGACCGTCGAGCAGGCCCGCCTGCGCCAGGGTGAAGGCCCCGCTGCAGACGCTGAGGATCCACGCGCCGCGCTCGTGAGCCTCGCGGAGGAGGTCGAGCACCCGCTCGTCGGCGGGCCCGCGGCCGTGGGCGGGGACGGCGATCAGGTCCGCGTCCCGGGCCGCGTGGAGACCATCGGCGATCAGCAGGTCGAATCCGAGGCTCGTGCGGACGGGGCCCGGATCGGGAGTGGCGATCCGGAAGTCGAGGGCGGGACCTCCGTCGGCGCCGCGGTCGATCCCGAACACCTCGCAGACGACCCCGAACTCGAACGGCGCGAGGCCGGGCAGGGCGAGGAGGGCGACGGAGCGGAGCACGACGGCAGGATATCGCGTCACGTCGTCATCCGGCCTATCCACGCCGTCGATCCCCGCCGCTAGGGTGTCTTCCGGCGCGCGGAGTCGCGGGCCCGCACCGAGGAGGATCCACATGGCATGGCTGGTCACCGGGGGAGCCGGGTACATCGGGGCGCACGTGGTGCGCGCGTTCTCGGAGCAGGGCATCGACCCCGTCGTCCTCGACGACCTCTCCTCGGGGCACGCGTCGTTCGTGCCCGAGGGCGTCCCGTTCCGCCAGGGCTCGATCCTCGACGAGGCCCTGCTCGACCGCGTGCTCGCCGAGCACGACATCGAGGGCGTCGTCCACGTCGCCGGGTTCAAGTACGCCGGAGTCTCGGTGCAGCGCCCTCTGCACACCTACGAGCAGAACGTCACCGGCACCATGCGCGTGCTGGCGGCGATGGAGCGCGCCGGGGTCTCCTCGATCGTCTTCTCCTCGAGCGCTGCCGTCTACGGCGCGGTCGACGTCGAGATCGTCACCGAGGACACCCCCAAGAGCCCGGAGTCGCCCTACGGCGAGTCGAAGCTGATCGGCGAGTGGCTGCTCGCGGACGCGGGGCGGGCGCACGGCGTCAGGCACGCCTCCCTGCGCTACTTCAACGTCGTCGGGTCCGGCTACCCGGACGTCTACGACACCAGCCCCCACAATCTCTTCCCCCTCGTCTTCGAGGCGCTGCTGGACGGCCGCACGCCCCGGATCAACGGCGACGACTACCCGACACCGGACGGCACCTGCGTCCGCGACTACATCCACGTCGCGGACCTGGCGCTCGCGCACGTCGCCGCGGCGCGCCGCCTGGCCGCCGGCGAGCCGATCGACCCGGTCTACAACCTGGGCAGCGGATCCGGGGCCTCCGTCGGGGAGATCATGCGCGCGATCGCCGACAGCACCGGCATCGCCTTCACGCCCGAGGTCGCCCCGCGGCGGCCGGGCGATCCGCCCCGCATCGTCGCCTCCGGTGAGACGGCGGCCCGCGACCTGGGCTGGGAGATGCGGCACACCGTCGCCGAGATGGTGGAGAGCGCCTGGCGCGCACGGAGCGCCGCGACGGCCTGATCGGATCTCACGTTCGCGACACGCCGGTGTGTCGTGAACCCTCCACGGCGGGTTGAGGGTTTATGGTCCGCGACTTGACCTGAGCGAATGACACCGCTGTAATTACCTAGGCAGCGGCTCCGGGAGGAGCGGCCGCCGATCATCGGTTCGCAGGCGGGGTAGGAGACGGCATGACGCTTCCGGAACAGCACTCCGGAGTCCCCGAGGACTGGTTCGTCGATCCGGTCCGTCTGGGCGTGCCCGGGGTCCGACCCGGGATCGACACCGCGACCGAGGCGCCGGGGGGCGCGCTCTCCTGGCAGGTCGACTCGCTGTGCGCGCAGACCGATCCCGAGGCCTTCTTCCCCGAGAAGGGCGGCTCGACCCGCGACGCCAAGAAGATCTGCACCTCGTGCGAGGTCCGGGCCCAGTGCCTCGAGTACGCGCTCGAGAACGACGAGCGGTTCGGCATCTGGGGCGGCCTCTCCGAGCGCGAGCGCCGGAAGCTGCGCCGCCGGGCCTAGTCCCCTCCTCGCCGCGACCCGACCGACGGGGCGGCGAGCCGCAGGCGGGCGGCGCGGCGGCATCGCTTAGGGTGGTCCGCGATGTATCCACGAGTCACCGCCGTCCTCGTCGCGCGCAACGGCGCGGCCTATCTGGAACGAACCCTCGCGGCTCTGCGGGCGCAGACCCGTCAGCCCGACGCGACGGTGTTCGTCGACGGAGGCTCGAAGGACACGACCGACGAGCTCCTCGCGTCCTGGGGTCCGACGCAGCTCGTGCAGGTCGCCGAGCACCTCCCCTTCGGCCAGGCCGTGGCCCGCGCGGTCCGCGTGATGCAGCCGCCGGCCGGAGAGGACGAGTGGCTGTGGCTGCTCGCGCAGGACTCCGCCCCCGAGCCCGGCGCCCTCGCGGCGCTGCTGGGAGCCGTCGAGGTCGCCCCCTCCGTCGCGGTCGCCGGCCCCAAGATCATGGACTGGACGCGCTCCGGCTACATCCGCAGCTACGGCGAGTCGATCACCAAGCACGGCACGACCGTCCACCTCGTCGAGGACGAGCTCGACCAGGGCCAGCACGACTCCACGCCCGACGTCCTGGCCGTCGCCGCCGGCGGCATGCTCGTGCGCCACTCCCTCTGGGAGGAGCTCGGCGGCTTCGACCCCGGCCTGCCGGTCGTCGACGACGCGCTCGACTTCTCGATCCGCACCCGGCTCGCCGGGCACAGGGTCAGCCGCGTGCCGGACGCCCGCGTCACCACCGCCCGCATCGGGCTGCAGCGCCCCGACGGCCGCCGCATCGACAGCGGCGAGCGGCGCCGGGCGCGCCAGCACCGCACCGCGCAGCTGCACCGCCGGCTCGCCTACGCGCCCGTCGCGCTCCTCCTCCTGCACTGGCTCTCGCTCGTCCCCCTGGCGATCGGCCGCGCGGTCGTGCGCCTGCTGCGCAAGCAGCCCGGGCTGGTCGGAGGGGAGCTGCTGGCGGCCCTCGTCGTCGCCTTCGGGGGGACGAAGGTGCTGCGGGCCCGCACCGTTCTCCGCTCGTCGAAGAACGTGGGCTGGAAGGCGATCGCGCCGCTGCGCATCCCGCTGGACGTGGTGCGGCAGCTGCGCTCGGTGCGCCACGACGCCGTGCGCGTGCAGGCCGGGCGGGACCGTCATCCGCTGCACTTCTTCCAGGGCGGGGGAGTGTGGGTCGTCCTCGTCGCCGCGCTCGCCGGCCTGGTGATCTACACGCCGCTCCTCGCTGCTCCCGCGCTCAGCGGCGGTGGTCTGCTGACGCTCTCGCCGACCGTCGGCGAGCTGTGGCGCAACGCGGCCTACGGCTGGCGCGACCTCGGCTCGGGGTTCATCGGCGCGGCGGACCCGTTCGCCTCCGTCCTCGCCGTGCTCGGCTCGCTGACCTTCTGGTCGCCCAGCTACTCGATGGTGCTGCTCTACCTCGTCGCGCTCCCCGCTGCCGCCCTCGGCGCCTGGCTGATGATCGCCCGGCTCACCCCGCGCGCGACCGCCCGCGCCGCCGGAGCCCTCGTCTACATCCTCGCTCCCGCCTTCTTCGCCGCGCAGGCCGACGGGCGCCCCGCCCCGCTGATGGTGCACGTGCTGCTGCCCTGGCTCTTCTTCGCCGGGTTCGGCGCGTACCGCTCCTGGTCCGCCTCCGCGAGCGCCTCGATCCTGGCCGCGGCCGTCGTGGCGTGCGCGCCGGTGCTGGCCGTGCCGCTCCTGGTGATCTGGCTCGTCGTCGTCGCCACCTCGGGGCGGCGGATCGGCCGCTTCCTCGGCCTGCCGATCCCCGCGGCCGTCCTGCTCTTCCCGCTGGTGGTCGCCCGCGCACCGCGGGGCGACTGGCTCGGCGTCCTCGCGGATCCGGGCGTCCCGCTGCCCTCCGCGCAGTCGGACCTCGTCGCGCTGCTCGCCGGCTTCCCGGCCGGTCTGCCCGACGGATGGCTCGCGTTCCTCGGCGGTCTGGGGATCGGCGCCTCCGCCGCCCCGCTGGTCACGGCCGTGCTCGTCGTGCCGCTGATCGTCGCGGCGCTGGCCGCCCTCCTCCTCCCGAACAACCTCTCGGCCCTCGGCGGAGTCGGCGTGGCGGCGGCGGGTCTCGTGACCGCCTCGCTCGCCCAGGGCGTGCAGGTCGCGACCACCGGCTCCGAGGCGGTCTCCGTCTGGAGCGGTACCGGTCTCAGCCTCTACTGGCTCGGCCTGGTGATCGGCGCGTCGCTCTCGCTCGCCGCCGTGCGCTCCGTGCGCGTGGTGCCGGCGCTCGTCGTCACGGCCGCGGCAGCAGCACTGGTCGGTCCGCTCGCGGTGGCCTTCCCGTCCGGCGCCGGCACGTCCGTGTCGACCACGTCGGACCGCTCGCTCCCCGCCTACGTGGCGGCCGAGGCCCGGAACGACCCGCGGGTGGGCACGATCGTGCTCGTCCCGCAGGCGGACGGCGGCGTCCTCGCCCGGCTGGAGCGCGGAGCGGGCGCGACCCTCGACCAGCAGTCGACCCTCGCGAACACCGGCGCCGAGAGCACGGACGCGATCGACGAGCTGGCGGGCAACCTCGTCTCGCGGACGGGCTACGACGTCCCCTCCGCGCTCGAGAGCCTCGGCGTGCGCTTCGTCGTGCTGACCGAGCCGGCCGGCACCCAGGTCGGCGACGCGGCCGCCGCCGTGCGCGCGCGGGCGGCCGTCTCCCTCGACGGCAACGCGGCGTTCTCGGCCGTCGGCGACACCCGCTACGGGCTCCTCTGGACGGCCGTCGACACCGAGGGGACCCGCACCGAGGCCGCTCCGTCCGGCGTGGTCGGGCCCTTCGGGATCGCCTACACGATCGCCCTCCTCCTCGTCTTCGTCGTCGCCCTCCTGCTGGCGGTGCCCACCGGGCTCTCGCTCGAGCGGGGCCGCTCCAGCGGCGCGGTCGCCGGGATCGACGACGAGCCGGGCGAGGCCACCGGCCAGTTCGACGACGGGAACGACGATGTCTGACCCCGCCGACCAGGAGAAGCAGATGCCCGAGTCCTCCGCCCGCCGCTCCCGCGCGGAGCGCCGCGCCGATCGCTCCGCGGCATCGACGCCCGATCGCGCACCCTCGGCCGCCCGTCGGCGCCGGACGGCCCTGCGCGGTGCGGTGGTCGCGGCCGGAGTCGTGATCGCCGCGGCCGCCGTGGTCGTGCCCCAGCTCCTCCCGTCCCCCCTGGTCTCGAGCGCCGCGGAGGGCGTCGTCGTGACGCCCGTCGCGGCCGACAGCTCGCTGGTCTGCGGCGGCGATCTGATCGACGCCGGAGAGCCGGAGCAGCTGCGCGCCCTCGACGGCGCGGCGACCGCGGTCCGGCCCGAGGGCTCCACCTCGGACCCCACGGTCCTCGACGAGGACGATGTCGCCGCACCGGGCACCGGCATCACCGGTCTGAGCGTGCCCGCGGGCTCCGACCCCGCTCCCGGTGGAGCCACCGTCCAGGCCATCGGCACGGACACCCTCTCCGGACTGTCCGCCCGCGCCTGCGCCGAGCCCTCGGCCGACAGCTGGCTCGTGGCCGGCTCGACCGACGTCGGGCGCACCTCCGTGCTGATCCTGGCGAACCCGAGCGAGGTCGCCTCCACCGTCGACCTCACGCTCTTCTCCGAGACCGGCACCGTCCAGGCCACCGGCGCCACGGGCATCGTCGTTCCGGCCGGAGCGGTCCGCGCGCTCCCGCTCGCGGGGCTCGCCCCCGGGGTCGTCCAGCCCGTCGTGCACGTGACCGCACGGGGCGGCGAGGTCGCCGCGAGCATGCAGAGCAGCGCCATCTCCGGGCTCACCCCGGAGGGCGTCGAGACCACCGGCCCCTCCGCCGGCCCGGACACACTCGCCGTGATCGCCGGCTTCACCGTCACGTCGCCTCCGGCCGAGACCGCGAGCGACGACGGCAGCGGCGGCGCGGGCAGCCCCGTGCTGCGCATCCTCACCCCCGGCGACGCCGACAGCACGGTCTCGGTCGAGGTCACCAACGAGGACCCGAGCGGGTCGGGCGCCTCCACCCAGGTCGTCGTCCCCGCCGGCCTCGTCGGCGAGGTCCCGCTCACGGGCCTGGCGGACGGCTCCTACCGCATCGTCCTGCGGGCCGATCAGCCGATCGTCGCGGCGGGGCGGACGACCTCGACCGGCTCGGCCGGCACGGACTTCGCCTGGTTCGCCTCCGGCACCGCGACCACGACGCCCTTCGGCGTCGCCGGCACGGGCGAGGGCGACGCGCGACTGCACCTGGTCAACGGCAGCGACTCGACCGCCTCGGTCGAGATCGAGGCCCCGGGCGGCACCCGCACGCTCGAGCTCGGCCCGTTCGCGGCTCTCGCGACCCCGCTGGACGGCGACGGCGCGGTCGTCAGCAGCACCCAGCCGGTGCAGGCCTCGGTCTCGATCGCGCGCGACGGGCGGATCGCCTCGTACACGATCGTCCCGCCGGGACCGCTCTCCTCGCCGATCACGGTCTACTCGCACTGAGACGCGGGGCGGCGGCGCCTCGGCGGTGCCGGCGCCTCAGAGCTGCCGGCGCATCAGGGGTGCCGGTAGCGGTCCGGGGAGATGTCCCACGGGTCGCGGCCGAGCAGCTCCGCGACGGCGCGGAACACGTAGCTCTCGATCAGCATGCGCTGGTGCCACTCGTCGCGGCGGTGCAGCTTCGCCAGGCGCTCGATCGGCACGCGGTAGAGCGTGATGCGGCGCGCGGCGTGGTCGACGCGCCACCGCGCGATGCCCGTGCCCTGCAGCCGGTCGGGGTCGACGTCGGGAGTCGCAGCGACGTCGACGCGGATGCCGGCGAGCTCCTCCGGCCAGGTGCCGCGGAGGTAGTCGAAGGCCGAGCCGATCGTCGCCTCGAAGAAGTCGGAGCGGGTCTGCAGCAGGGGGAGGTGCGGACCGGTGATCGGCCCTCGTGCGCCGCGGCCGTGCCGGTCGCGGGAGCCTCCGCGCGACCCGCTCGTCGGGCGAGCGGCGGAACGACGAGCACGGGGCATGGCTCCAGCCTATTGCTACTGTGGGCGGCGATGACCGGACGGCACTGCTCGCGGACGGGCTGCCGCGCGCAGGCCGTCGTCACGCTGACCTACGACTACCGCGACTCGCTGGTGGCGGTCGGGCCGCTGAGTCCTGCGCCGGATCCGCACGGCTACGACCTCTGCGCCGAGCACGACCGGCGGCTCCTCGTCCCGCGCGGCTGGGAGACCGTCCGCTACGGCGCGGGGCCCGCCTAGGCCGCTGCCGCGCGCGTCAGGGCCGCTCGGGGAAGCCGCGCGGCGTGCTCGAGAGCACGGGGGCCAGCCGCTCGAGGCGCTGGTCGGACAGGAGCAGGGCGCGCTCCTCCCGCGCCCGGCGGAGTGCGGCCACGGCGAGGAGGAAGTCCTCCGCGGGCGCGGCGGGCAGCGGGGAGACGTGGACCGCGGTCTCGTCGGCCAGCGCGGCGGCGAGCTGCGAGCGCGACGGCTCCGTCATGCCGTGGCGCTGGCGGAGGAACTGCGCCAGTCGGCGCGCCAGGGCGTCGGGGAGGCGCGCGGTGTCCGCCGTGACGGCCCAGCCCCGCAGCGGCTCCGGGATCTCGACGACCAGCGGCTCCGCGCGGGGAACCCGCTCGAGCTGGCTGTGCGTGCCCGCGAGGACGTCGCCGAGACGGCGCGATCGGCGCGAGAGGAGGCCGACGACCGCGGCGAGCCCGCCGAAGGTCATCAGGATCTCGAGGACGCCGGTGAGGCCGCGCACGAGGGCGTGCCGGAAGCCGATGGAACCGCCGTCGTCGCGGACGACGCGAGCGCCGACGGTGAGCTTCCCGAGCGAGCGGCCGCGACTGGCCGTCTCGACGGTGACCGGCACGATCACCACGGCGATGACGAGGGCCGCGATCGCCACGGCGGCCGAGGCGGCGGGGTCCAGGCCGCCGTCCCCGGAGAGGGAGGAGACCAGCAGGAACAGGCCCAGCGCGAGCAGGAGCTCCGCGATCAGGTCGATGATCGCGCCGACCGCGCGGAGCACGAACGAGGTGACGGGCACCTCGAGCGCGATCGCCTCGCCGGTGACCAGGTCGGCGTCGTCGAACTCGGTGCGCTGCTCCTCCACGGTGCTCCTCCCGGATGCTCGGCCTCGGCGGCGTGCCTGGCTATCCTGTCAGGAGATGGACATCGACGCTCTCTCGGCCGCCCGCACTGCGCAGTGGACCCGCCTCGACGAGCTCTCGCGCAGGCGCCGCCTGACCGGAGCCGAGGCGGACGAGCTGATCGAGCGCTACCAGGCGGCATCCGCGGACCTCGCCACGATCTCCTCCACCGCCGGATCGACGGCCGTCGGCACTCGGCTCGCCGTCTCGCTCTCGCGGGCTCGGGGACGCCTGACCGGCACGCGAGACGAGCCGCTCGCCGCGGTCTCCCGCTTCGTCGTCCTCTCGCTCCCGGCCGCTCTGCACCGGCTGCGCTGGCTGACGCTCGCCGTCGCCCTCGCGACCGCGGTGGTGGCGACGCTCTACGCGCTCTGGATCCTCGGCGACCCGCGCCTGCTCGCCGCGCTGGGCGACGACGAGGAGCTGCGGCGCTTCGCCCGGGGCGACTTCATCGACTACTACTCCGAGAACCCCGCCGCCTCGTTCGCCGGGCAGGTCTGGACGAACAACGCCTGGATCGCGGCGCAGTGCGTGGCCTTCGGGATCGTCGGCGTCTACGTGCCGTACATCCTGCTGCAGAACGCGCAGAACCTCGGCACGTCGATCGCGGTGATGTTCCATGTGGGGGAGGGCGACACGTTCTTCCTCTACATCGCGCCGCACGGACAGCTCGAGCTGACGGCCGTGTTCGTCGCCGCGGCCGCGGGCCTGCGGATCTTCTGGGCCTGGATCGCTCCCGGCGCGCGCACCCGCGGCCAGGCGCTCGCCGAGGACGCGCGGAGCCTGTTCACGGTGGCGATCGGCCTGGTCTTCGTGCTGCTCGTCTCGGGCGTGATCGAGGGGTTCGTCACTCCGGCACCCTGGCCCTGGTGGCTCAAGATCGGGATCGGGGCGCTCGCCCTCGGCGCGTTCCTCTTCTACATGATCGTCGTCGGCGGGCGCGCGGTGCGGGCGGGGGAGACGGGCGACCTCGACCGGTTCGAGGCCGGGTCGCGGAGCATCGCGGCCGGCTGAGCCGAGCCGGACGAGCGCGGCCGTCGGAGCGGGGCCGTCGATCAGCGCTCCCGGGACCGACGACGGCCCCTCTCGCAGGTCAGAGCCGTCCGGCCGCCTTGAGCGCGAGGTAGCGGTCCGCGAGCGCCGGCGGGAGCGCGGAGGGGCTGCCGAGCACGACGTCCCCGCCGAGACGGCGGACGGCGGCCGAGAGCCGGTCGACGTCCGCGAGCGAGCGCTCCGCGGCGGCGGCGGAGTAGACCGCGGCCCGGTCGCTCCGGTCCTCCGCCATCCGCTGCAGCTCGGGGTCGAGCGCGCAGGCGACCACGACCGTGTGCACGCGGGTGAGCTGCGGGAGCACCGCGAGGAGCCCCTCCGCCGAGCCGACCGAGTCGAGCGCGGTGAGGAGCACCACCAGCGAGCGCTGGGAGGCCAGGGTGCGCACCTGCGCGGGCACCGCCGCCCAGTCGGTCTCGATGAGCTGGGGCTGCACGGGGGCGAGGGCGTCCACGACGCGGGTCAGCACCTCCGTGCCGGTGGCGCCGTGCACGCGGGCTCGCCGGGTGCGGTCGAACGCGAGCACGTCGACCCGGTCGCCGGCCGAGGCCGCGAGGGCCGCCAGGAGGAGCGACGCCTCGATCGCCGTGTCCAGGCGCGGCTCGTCCTCGATCCGTGCGGCGGACGTGCGGCCCGTGTCGAGCACGACGATCACGCGCCGGTCGCGCTCCGGGCGCCAGGTGCGGACGACCGGCTCCCGGCGCCGCGCGGTCGCCCGCCAGTCGAGCGAGCGGACGTCGTCGCCGCGGACGTACTCGCGCAGGCTGTCGAACTCGGTCCCCTGGCCGCGGATCATCACGCTGGTCCGCCCCTCCAGCTCGCGCAGCCGCGCCAGGCGCGAGGGCAGGTGGCGACGGGAGCGGAAGGCGGGCAGCACCCGGACGACGGCCGGCGCGGCCCGCGTCGCCTGGCGGCCGGCCAGCCCGAGCGGCCCGCGGGAGCGGATGGTGACGTGGAGTGCCCGGCGCTCGCCGCGGCGGAGCGGCTCCAGGACCGTGGTCACCGCGCGGCGCTCGCCCGGCGGCAGACGCAGGGACGACCGGGTCTCGAGGGCGCCGGCCGAGGGCTCCCAGGCGTCGCGGAGGACCCCCGTGATCCTCCTGCGGCCGGTGCTCGTGACCAGAAGGGTCGCCTCGGTCCGCTCGCCGAGCCGCACCCGGTCCGGCACCCGCCGCTCGAGCACGACGGCCCGGGGCGAGCCCGCGACCGCGACGTCGATCCCGACGAGGACCGCCCAGGCCAGGAGCCAGAGGCCGAGCACGGCGAAGGCGACCTCGGGGCGGCCGCCCAGGAGGACGACCGGCACCAGGCCGACGAGGAGGACGAGGACGCTGCGTCCGGTGAGGTGCACGGCTCAGACCGGGACGCGGACCTGCTGCAGGATCCCGCCCAGGACGGCCTCGGTGCGGACGCCCTCGAGCTCCGCCTCCGGCTCCAGCTGGATGCGGTGGCGCAGCACGGGCAGGACCATCGCCTGCACGTGGTCGGGGGTGATCGAGCCGTAGCCGTTGAGCCAGGCCCAGGCGCGGGACGCCGCGAGCAGGGCGGTCGAGCCGCGGGGGCTGGTGCCGAGCTTGACGCTCGGGCTCTCGCGGGTGGCGCGGGCGAGGTCGACGATGTAGCCGAGGACGTCGGGACCGGCTCCGACTCGCCGGGCCGAGGCCTGGGCGGCGCGCAGACGGGCGGCGTCGAGCACGGGTCGCACGCCCGCGGCGTCAAGGTCGCGCGGGTCGAAGCCCGCGGCGTGGCGCGAGAGCACCTCCACCTCGACGTCGCGCGGCGGGATGTCGAGCACGAGCTTGAGCAGGAACCGGTCCAGCTGGGCCTCCGGGAGCACGTAGGTCCCCTCGTACTCGACCGGGTTCTGGGTGGCGGCGACGAGGAACGGGTCCGGCAGAGGCAGGGTGCGCCCGTCGACGCTGACCTGGCGCTCCTCCATCGCCTCGAGGAGCGCGGCCTGGGTCTTCGGCGGCGTGCGGTTGATCTCGTCCGCCAGCAGGAGGTTCGTGAAGACCGGGCCCTCGCGGAAGGCGAAGCCGGAGGTGGAGGCGTCGTAGACGAGGGAGCCGGTGATGTCGCCGGGCATCAGGTCCGGCGTGAACTGCACCCGGCGGGTGTCGAGGCCGAGCGAGACGGACAGGGCGCGCACGAGCAGCGTCTTCGCGACTCCGGGGACGCCCTCGAGCAGGACGTGGCCGCCCGCGAGGAGGGCGATCAGGAGCCCGGAGACGGCGCCGTCCTGGCCGACGACCGCGCGGCCGACCTCGGAGCGGACCCGGTCGAGCTCGGCGCGCAGGTCGTCGTCGGAGACCGGCGCTCCGTCGCGGGCGGAGGGGGTGGTGTCGCTCATCGGGAGGGGCCTTCCGGTCGTCGGGCGGTCGTCGGGGAGAGGGCGGCGCGGAGTGCGCTCTCGAAGCGGAGGAGCTCGTCGGAGGCGGCGACGAGGGCGGCGTCGTCGCCCGGCAGGTCGTCGACGAGCAGACGGCGCAGCGCGGCCTGATCGCGGCCGAGGCGCTCGGCGGCGACGGCGACGATCTCGTCGACCCCGGTCGCCGGAGCGAGTCCCAGGAGCGCGGCCGTCCGCCGGAGGGTGCCGATGCGCAGTGCGTCGAGGGCGCGGGGCCGGAGGGCTCCGCGCGCGTAGAGCCGCGCGCGGCCGCGGGCCGTCTCGCTCGCATGCACGACGACCGGCAGCGGCTCGACCGCGAGCGGGCCGAGCCGGCGGCCGCGCCAGACGGCGGAGGCGACGAACACGGCCACCAGCAGCAGGAGAGCCGGAGTCACCCAGCCGGGGGCGAGATCGGCGGGTGCAGGGGTGGTGCTCGCCGAGTCGGCGGCTCCGGCGCGGTACCAGACCAGCCGGTCCTCACCGCCGAGCAGTCCGAGTGCGAGAGCGGCGCGGCCGTCCTGGCCGATGGTGCCGTTGCGGAGGAGGTCGGCGTCGCCGATCGCGGTGACGTCGGCGCCCTGCGGGAACCCGGTGCTCACGAGCAGGAAGCCGTCGTCGCCTGAGGGGAAGCAGCCGACCGCGTCGCCGTCGTCGAGGATCCGGTACGTGCTCCCTCCCGCGGGGAGCGTCCCGGCGCGCTCGGCCGCCGGGAGCGGGCACTCGGCGCGGAAGGGGCCGTCGCCGGCCGGGGAGCCGGCGAAGCGGACGTCCGGCAGCAGGGCGTCGAGCGCGGCTCCTCCTGGGGTCACCAGGACGAGCGAGGCCGAGGCGCGGGCGAGCCGGCGGTACTGGGCCTCGTCGAGGGCCACGTCCGGGTCGTCGACGAGCAGTGTCGCGTCCGGGGAGGAGGCGGCGAGAGCGGAGTCCAGGTCGTCGGCGCGGACGACCTCGACGCCCTGATCGCGCAGCACCTGGGCGAGCGCGCGGGCGCCGTCCGGGGTCGCGCTGTCGACGTCGAGGTCCGGGGCGGCCACCCGGGTCCCGGTCGCGACGGTGAGCAGCAGAGTGCCGACCGCGACGATCACGAGCAGGAGCACCCACACCCGTCCGCGGCGCAGCAGCGCGCCGAGGGTCGGGCTGGAGACCGTGTCGGCGCTCACCGGGGCGCCGCCAGGGCGTCCAGGACCGGCGAGGCCGCGGCGAGCTCGCGGTCCAGAGCCGCGACCCGCTCGTACTCGGCCGGGCCGCAGGGCTGCCCGAGGTAGCGCACGCGGTCGAAGTCGTCGGCCGTGCGGCGCAGCGCGGCGGCGGAGGAGGGGAAGGCCGCAGAGGCGCGCGACGCCAGGCCGAGCGCGGTCGTGCCGGGCGAGACCCGCAGGACGGTCCGCTCGTCGAGGGAGCGCACCAGGGCGCGGAAGCGCTCGACGACCGCCTCGTCCCAGTCCCCGCGGGCGGCCGCGGCCTCGGCGAGCGAGCGGAGGGTCGCGGCCGAGCGGGTGTCGTCGTCGGCGAGCACCGCTCCCGTGACGGTGCTGCGGCGACCGGCGCGGGGCCGTCCCGCGATGACGAGCGCGGCGACCACGAGCGCCACCAGCACCAGCACGCCGATCACGGCGGCGATCGGCACCGGCGGGCCGTCGCCCTGCAGCGTGAGGGAGGCGAACCAGTCGCGCACCGCCTGCACCACCCGGTCGAAGAGGGTCGGCTCGGCCGCCCGGTAGCGCGGGTCGGCGAGCTCCTCGATGAGGAGTCGGCGCGCCTGCTCCGCGTCGGGCTCGAGAGGGGCCGCGGCGAGGATCACGGGCGCTCCGGCACGGGGAAGGGATCGGGGGAGGGGCGGCCCGCCGCGCGCTCCTCGACGTGGCGCATCAGCACCAGGTCGAAGCCCTCGCGGCGCATCCGTCGGTCGAGGTAGACCAGGCCCGTCACGGCCGACTGGAGCACGGTGCCGACGGCGCCGATCACGAAGCCCACGGCGACGGAGGCGATCGTCACCACGAGCGAGGTGACGAGCTGCGCGTCCGGGTCGGTCGGGGCGATCAGGGCGCCGGCGATCGGGATGAGCAGGCTGAACGGCGTGGCCACGATCTGGCCGGCGACCTGGATGATCACGGTCATCAGCGCGAGCGCGCCGAAGGTGCGCCAGAAGCCGCCCGCCACCAGCCGCCAGGAGCGCGCCACCGCACGGCGCAGCGGCAGCCGCTCGACGACGATCAGGCTCGGCACCAGGGCGAGCTTCGTCGACAGCCAGACCCCCAGCGCGAGGGCGACCAGGCCGGAGCCGACGAGCACCAGGATCCCGCCGACGATCGCGCTCGACGTCCCGTCCATCGCTCCGATGACGAACAGCGGCACGGCGAGCGCCACGGCGAGGAGCACCAGGAGGAGGTAGCCGACGCCCTGCAGGACCGTCCAGCCGATCAGCGCCCAGAAGCGGCCCCGCAGCCGGGCGAGCAGCTGTCGGAAGGTCGCCCGCTCGCCGAGGACGCCGCGGGTGACCTCGAGCACGACCACGCCCTGCACGAGGGCGCCGCTGGCGAGCGAGACGGCGAGGGGGATGAGGGCGGCCAGGACCACGACCGCGAGGGAGCCCGCGCCGACGGCGTCGCGGTCGGCGGACTCCGCCTGCGAGATGCGCCCGACGGCGAGCACCGCGATCAGGCCGTAGACCGCCAGGGCGAGCACCGACCCGAGGCCCTGCACCAGCAGGGCGACGCCCAGGGTCGTGCGGGGGCTGCGGCGGAGGACCTGGAACGGGGCGCCGAGCAGGGTGCCGAAGCCGAGCGGGCGCAGCGGCACGAGACCGGGCTTGGGCGGGGGAGTCCAGCCGGGCGCTGGGCGTCCGGGCGACCAGGGGCCGGCGCCGGCGGGCGACCAGGAGCCCCCGGCGGGACCGGGTGGTACGGGGCCTGCGCTCGGCGGCGCGGGCGACCAGGCCGGGGCGACGGGAGCGGGCAGCGGCCTGCGCCGGTCGCCGTCCTGCGCCGGGACGGCCGCGTCGTCCGGACGCCCTGCGGGCGGGGGCCACTGAGCTGCGTCGGTCATCCCCTCCATGCTGTCATAGGCGTGCGGGCGGGGTCCTCCCCCGAGCGGACCCCCTTCGCCCGCAGAGCCCGCTCCCCGCCCACGGAGAGGTGCGTCGGTTAGCCTGGGTCGGGTCACCGTGCGCGCCGTGGGCGGGCGCGACCCGAGACGAGGAAGAGCAGACCGATGAGCGCGCGCATTCTGGTGGTCGACGACGACGCCGCCCTGGCCGAGATGATCGGCATCGTCCTGCGCGCCGACGGGTACGACGTCTCCTTCTGCGCGGACGGCTCCGGCGCCCTCGAGGCCTTCCGGCGGGCCCGGCCGGACCTGGTCCTGCTCGACCTGATGCTGCCCGGGATCGACGGGATCGAGGTGTGCCGCGCGATCCGCGCCGAGTCCGGAGTCCCCGTCATCATGCTGACGGCCAAGTCCGACACCTCCGACGTCGTGCAGGGCCTCGAGTCCGGCGCCGACGACTACATGGTCAAGCCGTTCGACCCCAAGGAGCTCGTCGCGCGGATCAGGACGCGCCTGCGTCCCGCCACCGCCGCCGCGAACGCGGTGCTGCAGGTCGGGGACCTGAGCCTCGACGTCGCCGGCCACGAGGTCCGCCGCGGCGAGACGCGCATCGGCCTGACCCCGCTCGAGTTCGACCTCCTCCTCGCCCTCGCCTCCAAGCCCCAGCAGGTCTTCACCCGCGAGATGCTGCTCGAGCAGGTCTGGGGCTACCACTACAAGGCCGACACCCGCCTCGTGAACGTGCACGTCCAGCGCCTGCGCGCCAAGGTCGAGAAGGACCCGGACGACCCCCGCATCGTGATGACCGTGCGCGGCGTCGGCTACCGCGCCGGCGCCGTCCTCCCGGGCTGACCGTGCCCCGCCTCGCCGCTCCCGACGTGCGCCGGTGGCCCCGCCGCGTGCTCGGGGTGTGGCGCACGTCGCTGCAGTTCCGCGCGGTCGCGATCACGGTCCTGCTCAGCGGCATCGCCATCGGCTCGACCGGCGTCTACCTCTCGTACAGCATCAGCGACAACCTGTTCCAGTCACGGCTGACGCAGGTCACGGGCGACACGTCGCGCGCGACCCGGGCCGCGCAGGGATACCTCGACGCAGCCACAGTCTCCACCCGCCAGGACATGGAGGAGGTGATGAGCTCGGTGCGCACCGCCGTCCGGGACGCCTCCTCCTCCGCGCTGATCGCCGTCGTGCGCTCGCCCGACCAGGAGGCGTCCTCGCTGGCGCCTCAGGACATCTACAACCGCGAGCTGCAGAACGGCGTGATCAGCGACGCGCTGCGCGAGCGGGTGCAGGCGGGCTCCGACGGGCAGTACTGGCAGTCGGTGACGCTCGACGCCTCCGGTCAGCAGCAGCCCGGCATCCTCGTCGGCTCGACCCTCGAGCTGCCGAGCTCGGCCGGGCGCTACGAGCTGTACATCGGCTACTCCCTCGCGGACGCGGAGCGCACGCTCCAGTTCGTGCAGCAGGTGCTCAACGTGGCGGGGATCCTGCTCATCCTGCTGATCGGAGCGGTCAGCTGGGTCGTCGTGCGGATCGTCGTCGCCCCGGTCCGGGTCGCGGCCGAGACGAGCCAGCGCCTCGCCGCCGGCGACTTCGACGTGCGGATCCCCGAGCGGGGCCAGGACGTGATCGCGACCCTCGCCCGGTCCTTCAACGGCATGGCCGACAGCCTGCAGGACCGGATCAGCGAGCTCGCGACGCTCAGCCAGGTCCAGCAGCGCTTCGTCTCGGACGTCTCGCACGAGCTCCGGACGCCGCTGACGACGATGAAGCTGGCCGGGGACGTGCTGTACGACCAGCGCGAGGACTTCGCCCCGGTCGCCGAGCGCACGGTCGAGCTGCTGCACAGCCAGATCGACCGCTTCGAGAGCCTCCTCGCCGACCTGCTCGAGATCTCCCGCCACGACGCGGGGTCGGCCGAGCTCGAGCTCGAGCCGGTCAACTTGGTGAAGCTGGCCGGCGACGAGATCGAGGCGATGCGGGGGATCGCGGAGGCGAACGGCTCCCGGCTCACTCTCTCCGCCCCGGGCGGCTACTTCGACGCCGACCTCGATCCGCGCCGCATCCGCCGGATCGTCCGCAACCTGCTGGGCAACGCGATCGAGCACGGCGACGGCCGCGAGGTCGTCGTCACCGTCGACAGCAACGCCAGCGCGGTCGCCCTCGCGGTGCGCGACTACGGGCACGGCATGAGCAGCGAGGAGGTGGTGCGCGTCTTCGACCGCTTCTGGCGCGCCGACCCGTCCCGCCGCCGCACGCTCGGCGGCACCGGCCTCGGCCTCTCCATCGCGCAGGAGGACACCGCCCTGCACCACGGCTGGCTGCAGGTCTGGTCCGTGCCCGATCGCGGCGCCTGCTTCCGCCTGACCGTGCCCCGGCACCGCGGCGAGCGGATCGAGGCCTCGCCGCTCCCGCTGCCCCCGGTCGACGCGGGCGAGCAGGCCTACAGCGGCCCGATCGTCCTCCCGCCGCTGCAGGCTCCTCCGGTCGGGGCCGCGGGGGTGCTCCCGTGAGGCGCGGCGTCCTCCGCGCCGTCGCGGCCGCCGCGCTGCTCGCGCTCGGGCTGGCCGGGTGCGCCGGCATCCCGCGGGACGGCGACGTCGGAGTCGGACGGCCCGACACCGCGCCGCAGGACCTCCAGTACGACTTCCTCCCGTCGGGACCCGCCGTCGGTGCGTCGCAGCGCGACATCCTGACCGGCTTCATCGACGCCGCGTCGAGCCCGCAGAACAACTACAAGATCGCCCGCGAGTTCCTCTCCACCGGAGCCGACTGGACGCCGGGCGAGCACGTGACGGTCGACGAGGGCCAGCGCTCCGCCTCGCCGCAGTCGGGATCCACGCTCTCGCTGACGATCACGCCCGTCGCCGAGGTCGACGCGACGGGCGTCTACACCGACGTCGCCACCACGGCCGGCCTGACCCTCGACTACGGCTTCGTCCAGGAGAACGGCGAGTGGCGCATCAGCGCGCCGCCGAGCGGCGTGGTGATCGACCGCACCACCTTCGAGCAGGTCTTCTCGACGCACGCGCTCTACTTCTTCGACCCCGGATACCAGTACCTCGTGCCGGACCTGCGCTGGTTCGCCTCGCGCGCCGACAGCTCCACCAGCACCACGATCGTCACCGAGCTGCTGCGCGGCCCCACGCCG
Organism: Rathayibacter sp. AY1H3; assembly: GCF_002932015.1. NCBI lineage: Bacteria > Bacillati > Actinomycetota > Actinomycetes > Micrococcales > Microbacteriaceae > Rathayibacter > Rathayibacter sp. AY1H3. Next base: position 35,678 of record NZ_PSUU01000006.1, on the reverse strand, counting down.
TGGCTGCGGGACTCCGCCGCCGTCGTGTCGGCCTTCCCGACCGGGACGACGCTGGCGGCCGAGACCGTCCCGGTCGAGTCGCAGCGCGCCGTGGTCGACCTGAACCCGGCCGCTCTCGAGGCCGATCCGGCGCAGTGGCGGCTGATGGCGCTGCAGCTGAACCGGAGCCTCGCGAACGTCTCGAACGTCACCGGAGTCGCGCTCTCCGTCGAGCAGAACCCGATCGACGTCCCCTCCGAGGTCACCGGGCTGCCGACCTCGCCCCGCGTCGACACCCGGCCGCTCGTGCTGACCGACGACGCTTTCGGATTCCTCGGCTCCTCCGGGCTGGCCGGCCTCGGGATCTCGGATCGGATCGAGGCGCTGCAGCCGCGGGCCGCGGTCCTCGGCGAGCAGCGCGGGGCCGACTCGGACGCATCGGCCGCCGTGCTCACCGCCGCGGGCGTGAGCCTCGTGGAGCCCGACGGTGCCGACGTCCTCCTCGACGCGCGGTCGGGCCTCGTCGCGCCGTCCATCGATCCGCTCGGGTACGTCTGGTCGGTGCCGTCGGCCTCGCCCGGGCAGCTGGTGGCGTACTCCGCGGACGGCTCGCGCTCGATGCAGGTCGCGACGGCCTGGAGCGAGGTCGAGTCGCTCGCCTCGATCGCCGTGTCGCGCGACGGCACCCGGATGCTGGCGCTCGCCCAGGACGGGCAGCAGGCCACGGTGCTGGTGGCCGGCATCACCCGCTCACGGGACGGCGACCCGGTGGCGGTCGGCGAGCCGGTCGTCCTCCGCTCGACCCTGGGGACCGCGGTCGCCGCGGCCTGGACGGACGAGCTCGACGTGGTGTCGGTCGTGCGCGGCTCGACGGGGGAGGACGCCGTCACGATGAACCTGCTCGGCGGAGGCGCCACGGCGCTCGGCACGACGACGGGCACGGTCCAGATCGCCGCGGGCAACACCTCGACCCAGATCCGCATCCTCGCCGAGGGCGGGGAGCTCCGGCAGCAGCGGGGCTCGGCCTGGCAGACGACCGCGACGGACATCCGGCTGCTCGCGGCGCAGACCGGCATGGGGTCCTGACCGGTCCTGTCGGCGGCGACGAGCCCTTCCGACGGCGGCGCGCTCCGGATGCTCCTCCCCAGGCGCGTCGGGCAGGCGGATCGTCCCGATCCGACGGATCCACCCCCCGCGCCGCGGCCCGGACGGCGAACGTGGAGGCATGCTCTCCGATCACCTGCTCGACGCCCTCGCCGTCCTCCTCCCGCTGGAGTGCCCCGCCTGCGGAGAGCCGACGAGCCGGGCGCCCTGTCCGGACTGCTCGGCCGACGCGGCCGCCTCGGCCTGCCTGCTGACCCGCGTCGTCGGGCCGCCGGACGATCCGCTCCTCGTCGTCACCGGTGCCCCGTACGAGGGCACGGTGCGCCGCCTCGTCGTCGCGCTGAAGGAGGAGGGCCGCACGGCCTGCCTCGCCCCGCTCGGCGCGCTGTTGCGTCCGGCCCTCGGCGCGGCGCTCGCCGGCAGCCCCGCGATCCTGGTCGTCCCGCCCGGCTCCTGGCTCGGCCGCGTGCGGCGGGGCGCCGATCCCGTCGCGCAGCTGGTCGCCGCGGCGGGAGGGCGGGCGGCGCGTCCTCTCCGGCGGTCGCGGATGGTCCGCGACCAGGTCGGGCTCGGCCGCATCGAGCGGCGCGGCAACCTCGACGGGGCGTTCCGCGCCCGCCGTCCGCTCTCGTCGTGGCCGCCGGTGGTCCTCGTCGACGACGTGGTCACCTCCGGCGCGACCCTGCTCGAGCTCCGGCGCGCCGTGCGTGCGGCCGGCGGGACGGTCCGGGCCGCGGCGGCCCTGGCCGGCACCGCGCAACGAAGAGGGAACGTAGCAGCAGAATCCGGACGAACTCCCGGTGACGATCCGGTGGCCGGGGTCTACGGTGGGGGCACGGCGTGAACGGTCCGCCCCGGAGAAAGGCGGCACGCCGTACTCGACTGGGAGGTTGTCATGGACATCGACATCACAGGACGCAACATCGACATCACCGATCGCTTCCGCGCGTACGCGACGGAGAAGTCGGACAAGGTGGCGCACCTCGCCGATCGTGCTCTCGCACTCGAGATCAAGGCGAGCAGGCACGCCGAGGGCAAGGGCTCGGCCGGCGGCGACCGCGTGGAGCTGACGCTGATCGGCAAGGGGCCCGTGGTCCGGGCCGAGGCGAGCGGAGCCGACAAGTACGCGGCGTTCGACGTCGCCATCGGCCGGCTGCTCGAACGGGTGAGACGCGCCAAGGACCGGAAGAAGGTCCATCGGGGCCAGCATCGGCCGACCTCGCTCCGCGACGCGGCCGCCGACGACTTCAGCGTCGTCGCCATCCAGCCTGCCGACGCGGCGGTGCTGGAGCAGCTGAGCACGGGCGTCATCCCCGTGCAGGAGGCGCCGGAGCCGGTGGAGGACGAGGTCGAGGAGCCGTACTGCCCCGTCGTCATCCGCAAGAAGGTCTTCGCCTCCGTCTCGATGACCGTCGACGACGCCGTCGACTACATGGAGCTGGTCGGACACGACTTCTACCTCTTCATCGACTCCGACACGAACCGCCCGAGCGTGGTCTACCGCCGCAAGGGCTGGGACTACGGCGTGATCGGCCTCGGCGACGAGGCCGACGAGCTCGCCGAGCAGGCCGCCGGCTGAGATCCGACCCCGGGCCCCGGAGCATCCGCTCCGGGGCCCTCCCCGTGCCCAGGCAGGGAGTCCGCCCAGGGCGGACGCGTCGCCCCGACCGCTCGCCGCCCGCCCCGGCTAGGCTGGTCGCGGTCCGCGCTTCGGCGCGCGACTCCTGTCTTCTACTTTTTTGGAGTACCCCGTGGCCTCTGTCCTCGAAAAGGTCCTTCGCGTCGGGGAGGGGCGGGTCATCCGCCGCCTCGAGAACTACGCGAAGGCCGTCAACGCCCTCGAAGAGGACTTCACGCACCTCAGCGACGAGGAGCTGAAGAACGAGACCGTCGAGCTGCGCGAGCGCTACTCGAACGGCGAGTCCCTCGACGACCTGCTGCCGGAGGCGTTCGCCGCCGTCCGCGAGGCCTCGCGCCGGACGCTCGGCCTCCGCCACTTCGACGTGCAGCTCATGGGCGGCGCCGCCCTGCACCTGGGCAACATCGCCGAGATGAAGACCGGAGAGGGCAAGACGCTCGTCGCGACCCTCCCGGCCTACCTCAACGCGATCGCCAGCCGCGGCGTGCACATCGTCACGGTCAACGACTTCCTCGCGTCGTACCAGTCCGAGCTGATGGGGCGCGTGTTCCGCGCCCTCGGCATGACGACCGGAGTGATCCTCTCGGGCCAGACCCCGGAGCAGCGCCGTGAGCAGTACTCGGCCGACATCACCTACGGCACGAACAACGAGTTCGGCTTCGACTACCTCCGCGACAACATGGCGTGGCAGGCGCAGGACATGGTCCAGCGCGGCCACTTCTACGCCATCGTCGACGAGGTCGACTCGATCCTCATCGACGAGGCCCGCACCCCGCTGATCATCTCCGGGCCGGCCTCGGGCGAGGCGAATCGCTGGTTCGCGGAGTTCGCCAACCTCGCCAAGCGCCTCGACGAGGGCGAGGACTTCGAGGTCGACGAGAAGAAGCGCACCGTCGGCGTCCTCGAGCCCGGCATCGAGAAGGTCGAGGACTACCTCGGCATCGACAACCTCTACGAGTCGGCGAACACCCCGCTGATCTCGTTCCTCAACAACGCCATCAAGGCGCGCGCGCTGTTCAAGAAGGACAAGGACTACGTCGTGCTGAACGGCGAGGTCCTGATCGTCGACGAGCACACCGGCCGCATCCTGGCCGGACGCCGCTACAACGAGGGCATCCACCAGGCCATCGAGGCGAAGGAGGGCGTGCAGGTCAAGGCCGAGAACCAGACACTGGCCACCGTCACGCTCCAGAACTACTTCCGCCTCTACGCGAAGCTCTCCGGCATGACCGGAACGGCCGAGACCGAGGCCGCCGAGTTCATGTCGACCTACAAGCTCGGCGTCGTCCCGATCCCGACGAACCGCAAGATGCAGCGGATCGACAACGCCGACCTCGTCTACAAGAACGAGCAGGTCAAGTTCGCCCAGGTCGTCGAGGACATCGCGGAGCGCCACGCGGCCGGGCAGCCGGTCCTCGTCGGCACGACCAGCGTCGAGAAGAGCGAGTACCTCTCGCGCCTGCTCGCCAAGAAGGGCGTGCGCCACGAGGTCCTGAACGCCAAGAACCACGCGCGGGAGGCGGCCATCGTCGCCCAGGCCGGCCGCCTCGGCGCCGTCACCGTCGCGACCAACATGGCCGGTCGAGGCACCGACATCATGCTCGGTGGCAACGCCGAGTTCCTCGCGGTCTCCGAGATGACGGCCAAGGGCCTGAACCCCTCCGAGACTCCGGAGGAGTACGAGGCCGCGTGGGACGAGGTCTTCGCCGCCGTCAAGGAGAAGGTGGGCGAGGAGGCCGAGAAGGTCCAGGCCGCCGGCGGCCTCTACGTGCTCGGCACCGAGCGCCACGAGTCGCGCCGCATCGACAACCAGCTCCGCGGACGCTCGGGGCGCCAGGGCGACCCGGGGGAGAGCCGCTTCTACCTCTCGCTCACCGACGACCTCATGCGCCTGTTCAACTCCGGCGCCGCCGAGGCGCTCATGGGCCGCGGCAACGTCCCGGACGACATCGCCATCGAGTCGAAGGTCGTCTCGCGCGCCATCCGCAGCGCCCAGTCGCAGGTCGAGGCCCGCAACGCCGAGATCCGCAAGAACGTCCTCAAGTACGACGACGTCCTCAACCGCCAGCGCGAGGCGATCTACTCGGACCGCCGCCACATCCTCGAGGGCGACGACCTGCACGAGCGCACCCAGAAGTTCCTCGTCGACGTGATCGACGAGATCCTCGAGGTGCACACCGGCGACGGCAACGGCGACGACTGGGACTTCGACGCCCTCTGGACCGAGCTGAAGACGCTGTACCCGATCAGCCTCACCATCGACGAGGTGGTGCAGGAGGCGGGCAGCCGCGGCCGCATCAACAAGGAGTTCATGCGCCGCGAGATCCTCTCGGACGCGCAGCTCGCCTACCAGCGCCGCGAGGAGCAGCTGGGCTCTCCCGCCATGCGCGAGCTCGAGCGCCGTGTCGTGCTCTCGGTGATCGACCGCCGCTGGCGCGACCACCTCTACGAGATGGACTACCTCAAGGACGGCATCGGCCTGCGCGCGATGGCCCAGCGCGACCCGCTGGTCGAGTACCAGCGCGAGGGCTTCGCCCTGTTCCAGCAGATGATGGGGCAGATCCGCGAGGAGACCGTCGGCTTCCTCTTCAACCTCGAGGTCGAGGTGACCCAGAAGCAGGGCGAGGTCGCCGGAGTCGCGGCCAAGGGCCTCACTCAGCCGGTCGCTCCGGCCGAGAAGCTCAGCTACTCGGCCCCGAGCGACACCGGCGGCGTCGAGGTCCGCGACCAGCGCGGACAGGTGCAGCAGGCGGCCACCGCGAAGGCCCGCGCCGAGGAGGCCCGCAAGGCGCTTCCCGAGGGCGAGGCGGAGGAGACTCCGACGACCGGCGCCTTCGGCCAGAAGCCGGGCGGCTCGGACGCCCCCGCCAACCGCGAGGAGCGACGCGCGCAGTCCAAGCGCCGCTGAGTCCTCCCCGGACGACGCCCTCGGCCCCGGTCCCGCAGCAGCGGGTGTCCGGGGCCGTCGGCGTTCCTGCGGAGGCTCGGAGCCCGGCCTCGCCCGCCGTCAGGACTCGCCGCGCGCGAGAGCCGAGACGAAGCCGCCGGCGAAGGTGTCGCCGAGGCCGATCGTCGTCGGCCGGTCCGTCTCGAGGACGAGCCCGGGGACGCAGCAGGCCTCGAGCGCCGACTCCACCGCTGCGCACACCGCTCGCGAGCCGGGCTGGGGAGGGAGTCCGCCCATGTGGTCGTAGTCGGCGGCGGTGAAGCCGTCCCCGAGGAGGTCGCGGAGCTCGATCGCGCGGATCATCTCGTCACCGCCGCCCCCGGAGCTCGAGGAGGCCCTGCGCGACAGGGGAGTGGAGATCGTGCTCCCGGCCGGTGCGGCCGTCCGGGAGCGCTGACCCGCTCCTCACAGCACGTTGATCGCGGTGGCACGCCAGCGCGCGTCCGTGCCCTCGAGCCGGATCGCGACGGCCCGGCTCCGTGCGCGGTGATGCACCAGGACCACTCCCTCGACGACGCCGTCCCGCGGCTCCGTGACGATCACCCGTCCGACCGTGAACGGGACGCGCTGCGCCGTCCGCTTCCGCAGGCTGCGGGCGCGGGCCGCGAGTACGACCCGCTTCTGCAGGTGGTGGTAGACCTCGTCGCTCAGCCACCGCGCGATCTGGTCGATCTCGCGCGAGCCCTCCAGGATCTCGATCACGAGGTGCGTGAGCCGGGCGAGCAGGGGCTCCGGGTCGGGCAGCTCCGCGCGGGTCGCAGGCTGCGGGGCGAAGAACTCCGCGATGGTGAGCCGCTCCACGGCCGCCTCGGGGTCGAGGGGGAGGGTGCGGTAGTCGAAGGCGTGGAGGGGAAGGCTCATGCGGCGATCTCCTGGGGCAGGACGAGCTGTTCACGGGTCCGGGTCACCTCTCTGCTCGACGGGCGGGGCGCGCTGGGTCGGCACGCGAGGACGACCTCATCGAAGCAGTCGAGGGATGCTCATGGAGTGCAGAGGCGCAGACTGTGGATAATCGTCGGCCGTCCCGAGCTGTGGACAGCGAGCCCGGCGTGCACCGCCCGGCCGCGCCCTAGGCTTGTCGGGTGTCGACCCTCAGTGACCTCGTCCTCTCCCACGGCCGATCCGACGAAGCGGACGTCGAATGGCTGCACCTGCTCGTCGGCGACCTGCAGCTGCTCGCCGACCTGGCCTTCGCCGACATCGTGCTCTGGGTGCCCACGGCCGACGACAGCTTCGTCGCCGTCGCCCACGCGCGCCCCAGCAGCGCGGCGACGCTCTTCTACCGCGACTTCGTCGGGCAGAGGATCAAGTCGGAGTGGCGCGCCCAGGTCGTCGAGGCGTTCGAGACCGCGCGGATCGTCGACACCTCCGCCCCGGACTGGTTCGAGGAGACGCCCACCCGCGTGCGCGCGGTGCCCGTCCTGCGCCGCCTGGGGGCCTCCGACGGCGGGACGACGGACCGCCCCATCGCGGTCGTCACGCGCCACACCAACCTCAGCGAGACACGCACGCCGAGCCGGCAGGAGCTGACGTTCAACGACTGCGCGAACGACCTCTTCTCGATGATCGCCTCGGGCGACTTCCCCGATCTGGGCGCGCCGACCGGTCCTCGCCGCGGGGCGCCGCGCGCGTCCGACGGCCTGATCCGCCTGGACGTCGACGGCGTCACCACGTTCGCGAGCCCCAACGCCCTCTCGGCGTTCAACCGCATCGGCTTCGCCGACGAGCTCGAGGGGGAGTCGCTCGCCGAGGTCACGACGAAGCTGATCGCGGGGAAGGTCGTCATCGACGAGTCGCTCCCGCTGGTCGTGACCGGCCGGGCGCCGTGGCGAACCGACATCGAGGCCCGCGGAGTGACGGTGTCGCTGCGCGCGATCCCGATCCGCGACCGCGGCGAGCGGGTCGGCGCCGTCGTCCTGTGCCGCGACGTGACGGAGCTGCGCCACCAGGAGCGGGAGCTCATCACCAAGGACGCGACGATCCGCGAGATCCACCACCGCGTGAAGAACAACCTGCAGACCGTGGCCTCGCTGCTGCGGATCCAGGCCAGGCGCACCCACTCCGACCTCGCCCGGGAGGCGCTCACGCAGGCGATGCGCCGCGTCGCCGCCATCGCGGTCGTGCACGACACGCTCTCTGAGGGGCTGAACCAGAACGTCGACTTCGACGCGGTCTTCGACCGGGTGCTGCTGCTGATCGCCGAGGTCGCCTCGACCCACAACACCACGGTGCACCCGAAGCTGACGGGGAGCTTCGGCAACCTGCCCAGCGAGTACGCGACTCCGCTCGCCCTCGCCCTGACCGAGCTGGTCACCAACGCCGTCGAGCACGGCCTGGCCGGACGAGAGGGCGACGTGGAGATCGTCGCCTCGCGCAGCGACGACGAGCTCACGGTGAAGGTGCGCGACACGGGCGTCGGGCTGCCGGAGGGCAAGGTCGGATCGGGCCTGGGCACGCAGATCGTGCGCACGCTCATCCAGGGCGAGCTCGGCGGCACCATCGACTGGCACACGCTGGTCGGGCGCGGCACCGAGGTCACCATCGAGGTGCCGCTGCGGTGGCTGGAGCGCGCCCGCTCCTGAGCCCGGAGACGACGCGACCCCCGCTGCCGAGAGGCGACGGGGGTCGGGATCGTTCGTGCCGCCGAGCGGCTCGTGCGCCTAGGAGGCGCGGCGTGCGCGGGCGGCGCGGCGCTTCAGGGCGCGACGCTCGTCCTCGCTGAGGCCGCCCCACACGCCCGAGTCCTGGCCGGTCTCGAGGGCGTACTGGAGGCAGACCTCGGTGACGGTGCAGCGTGCGCACACCGACTTCGCCTTCTCGATCTGGTCCACGGCCGGGCCGGTGTTGCCGACCGGGAAGAAAAGCTCGGGGTCTGCGGTGAGGCAAGCGGCCTTGTCGCGCCAGTCCATGCGGGTGCTCCTTGTGTGAAGGCGTGCGTGGAGGAACCACGCAGTGTTCGGGTGGGATGATCGATCCACGCCGACGATCCCGACCAGTACTCGACCTCCGCGCCCTCACCGGCGCACGCCACGAGGCCCCGTGCTGGAGCGCGGGGTGGATCGGGGTGGTGGACGGGAGAACGCTCGGTTCTTGCCGGCGCACTCGACGCGATGCGTGAGCACTGCGTCGGCCACCCGGCTCCAGTGCTGGTCATCCGGCTCGCCCCCGTGCCTGACGGCGCGGCGGGATCGGATGTTCACATCGGCGGAAACCCACGACCCTGTGAGCGGTGAAACGAACTGGACTAGCCTGTCACGGGGATGAGCCCGAATCAAGAGTCCTGGATGGGATGTGCCTGTGACCGCTGACGCGAACGGGTCCCGCGGACCCCGCCCGACCGCCTCACGGCCGCTCGGTCTGGTGGTGCTGATCGCGGTCCTGGCGCTCGAGACGCTCGCCGTCGCCGGGGTCGCGGCGTGGCTCGTGCTCGAGCTGCTGACGACTAGGGCCGATACGGTCGGCGGCGGGATCGCCATCGTCGTCCTCGCGCTGATCGCCGTGTGCTGGGCCGCCGCGACGACGCTCGGCGCCGTGCGACGGCGCGGCTGGATGCGCGCGTCGGCGCTGACGATCCAGCTGGTGATGATGGCCGTGGCGCTCGGCGCCTTCCAGGGCCAGTACGCCGTGCCCGACATCGGCTGGGCGCTGCTGGCGCCGGCCGTGGTGGCCGTCGTCGCGCTGTTCCTCCCGAGCGTGGTCGCCGCCACTCGTCGCGATCCGGCCGTGTAGCCGGACGGCTGGCGCGCCGCCGCTCGCGGGTGCGACGCTGGAGGGACCCCCTCCTCGACACGGAAGCGACGCGCATGGACTCCACCCGACTCGGCTCCAGCGGCCTGCAGATCTCCTCGATCGTCCTCGGCTGCATGAGCTTCGGCGCTCCCGAGCGCGGGGCCCACGGCTGGAGCATGGGCGAGGAGGAGTCGCGGACCTTCCTCCGGCGGGCGCTGGAGCTCGGCATCACCACGTTCGACACGGCGGACGTCTACTCCGACGGCACGAGCGAGGAGTTCGTCGGCCGGGCGCTCGCGGACTTCGCGGTCCGCGAGGAGGTCGTGATCGCCACGAAGGTCCACGGGCGGATGCGCCCCGGCCCCAACGGCGGCGGCCTCTCGCGGCGGCACATCCTCAGCGCGATCGACGACAGCCTCCGGCGTCTCGGCACGGACTACGTCGACCTCTACCAGATCCACCGCTGGGACCCCGAGACGCCGATCGAGGAGACGATGGAGACCCTCCACGACGTCGTCCGCTCGGGCAGGGCGCGCTACATCGGCGCCTCGAGCATGTGGGCCTGGCAGTTCGCGAAGGCGCAGTACACCGCGGATCTGGGCGGCTGGACGCGGTTCGTCTCGATGCAGGACCAGTACAACCTGATCCAGCGCGAGGACGAGCGCGAGCTGCACCCCTTCTGCGTCGACCAGGGAGTCGGCGTGATCCCGTGGTCGCCGCTCGCCCGGGGCCGGCTCACCCGTGACTGGGACGAGACCACGGCGCGCACCGAGACCGACGTCTTCGGCGGCACCCTCTACCGCCAGCAGGAGGAGGCCGACCGGCGGACCGTCGCGACCGTCGCACGCATCGCCGAGCAGCGCGGCGTGCCCCGTGCGCAGGTGGCGCTCGCCTGGGTCCGGCAGCAGGAGGCGGTCACCGCTCCGATCGTCGGAGCCACGAAGCTCCACCACCTCGACGACGCGGTCGCGTCGCTGGACGTGGAGCTGACCGCCGACGAGCTGGAGGCGCTGGGCGCCGACTACGCACCGCGCGCCAACGAGGGGTTCTGATCCGGCCGATGCGCCACCGCTGATCCGCCCGAGCGGTCTCCGCTATGTTTCCTCTCGAAGATGACGGAAGCTCGGATCGGGAGGCGGCATGGCGAGGAGTGCTGGGGATCCGTTGGGGGCGCGCTACCGCCTGTTCGAGCGGATCGGCTCGGGTGCCGCGGGCGAGGTGTGGCGCGTCGCCGACGCGCAGGGGCCGGACCGCGCGGCGAAGCTCCTCCGCGGTGAGCACGTGCACGACGCGGGCCTGGTCGAGCGGTTCGTCCGTGAGAGGTCGGTGCTCACCCGTCTGCGGCACCCGCACGTCGTGGAGGTGCTCGACCTCGTCGTGGAGGGGGAGACGCTCGGGATCGTGATGGAGCTCGTCGGCGGCGGATCGCTGCGGGAGCTGCTGCGGGACGAGGGCACCCTCCCGGCGGTCGATGCGCTGCCCGTGGCGGCCTCGATCCTCGACGCTCTCGCCGCCGCGCATGCGATCGGCACGGTCCACCGGGACGTGAAGCCCGACAACGTCCTGCTCGCGGAGGGTGCGGACGATGCGGGCTCCGCCGTCCGCGTCTCCGACTTCGGCATCGCTCACGTGGTCGCCGAGGGGCCGCGCGCGACGACGGGTGTCATCGGGACGCCGGAGTACCTTTCGCCCGAGATGCTCGCCACCGGAGCAGCCGGCCCGCCGAGCGACGTCTACTCGACGGGGATCCTGCTCTACGAGCTGCTGTGCGGCCGGACCCCGTTCGCCGGCCCCGGCGCCGACGTCGCGGTCGCCTACCGGCACGTCGCGATGCTCCCGCCGCCGCTGGATCTGCCGCCGCGGCTCGCGTCGCTCCTGGACCGGATGCTCGCGAAGGATCCGGCGTCGCGGCCGACGGCTGCGGAGGCGGCGGGGATCCTGCGACGCCTCTCCCCGGCGCTGGCCGGGCTGCCGGCGCTGCCGCTCGCGGCGGGCGCGGCGGAGTTCGAGGAGGCCGAGCGCCCGGGCACGGTCCTCCGCGGGATGGCGGTGGAGATGTCGTCGGAGCCGGTGGAGGAGGGGCCCGCTCCCGAGCTCGGCCCGTCGTCGCAGGCGACCGTGCTCCGCCCGGTGCCGCGCCGCGAGCTGCGCCTGGTGGAACGGCCGTTCGAGGCTCCAGCTCGGCGGGGGCGCGGCGGACGTCTGCGGATGATCCTCGCCGCCCTCGGCGCCGGCGTCCTGCTCATCGGGGCGGTGCTCCTCGCCGTCCAGCCGCGCGGCGGCGGAGCACGGGCCTCGGCGCCGGATGCCGACCTGTCGGCCCGGCAGCAGGACCGGCCGCTGCCGACGGGCCTCGGAGTGACGCGATCGGCCACCTGGGACGCGGAGCGACGGGCCGTGGTCGTCGAGATCTCCTACTCCGCCCAGAGCGCGCCCCTCTCGGGGTCCTTCCTCGAGGTGCTGCCGGGCCCGGACGCCGCGGCGGCGTGCCCCGCGGCCAGCTGGTCCGGAGTGACGGCGGTGCGCAACCGGCCGAGCGTCACCGGAGTCGGGGTCGGCTGCGGTTGGAGCCTGACGGACCTGCACGTCCCGGCGCAGGGGATCGTCGACGTCACGGCGACCGTGCCGATCGCGGTGGCCGAGCAGAGCGCCCTGGACGGGTGGCTGGCGGCGGCAGCGTCTGCGACGGCACAGGCCGTGGCCGACCCTGCGGTCACCGGGACGGCGTATCCCGTGCAGCGGCTGCGGGATGTGCGGATCGAGACTCCCGCGCGGACGGTCGGCCGGACCCCGCTGCCGGTGACGCTGGTGCCGGTCTGGCCGAGCGGGGCCGACCCCGTGAACCCCCTGCTCGCGACGCCGTCGTCCGCGCCGGCGAGCAGCATGCTCGACGCGATCGCGGGCGGAGTGGAGGGCGTGCGGTTCAGCGACGGCTGCAGCGGCGCGGTCGCCGTGTCGTCCGACGGGCTGACGGTGACCGCCCTCACGGTGACTCCGTCCTGCGAGCTGCGCGCCCGAGTGGGCGCGTTCTCGGACCTCTCGAGCAGTCCCTTCGCGATCACCACTCGCGAGTGAGTCGACCTCTCGCGCCAGTGTCGCGCCGTCGACGCCATGCGCGCCGTCTGCGCGGTCTCGCCTCCTACCATGACGAGACATCCTCATGAAACGACGGTGGAGTGGGGAGCGGTCGGGACGGTCCCGTCCGCAGGGGTAGAAAGGTGTGATCCATGTCACGTGTTCTCTCGACCGACGAGGCGAAGTCCGCGATCCAGCAGATCCAGTCGATCGTCAACGGCGGCCTCGCCGATCAGATCAGCCGGCTCGACGCACAGGGGCGGACACTGTCCGATCCGAACGTCTGGGATGGTCCGCTGGCCTCGCAGTTCCGCTCGTCGACCTGGCCGGAGACGAAGTCGGCCCTCGAGAAGGCCAAGCAGGAGCTCGAGGAGCTGCGCAGCCAGCTGGCGACGATCTCGCAGAACATCTTCGCCGCCGGCGGAGGGAGCTGACCGGCCGTCTCGCCCCTGCGTGCTCCGGCGAGCGGGGGCGGGACGTGCTCGTCGTCTCCGCGCTCCTTCCTCCGCGCACCTCCATCGGTGCGTCTCGGAGTGATCGGAGCGCTCTCGAGGAGGACGCGCCGATCGACTTGGTGGCGGAGGCGCGATCACCCGCCCGAGGGCGCTGATCAGCCGCCGTCCGCCGGCGTCGGCGAGACCGACTGCACGAAGTGGATCTCGCCGTCGAGGCTGACGAAGCCCCGGCCCACCGTGGGCGGGACGGGGAAGCGCCGCGGGATCTGCGCGCCGAGGAGAGTGCCGTCGTTGTCGATGTCGGGCTGGAGCAGCAGCACGGAGCGGGAGGCCGCCGCCTTCTTCGTCCAGTTCCCGAAATGGCTGCGGAGCTCGCTCGACCGGCCGGCCAGCACGACGCAGAGTCCCGGGCGACCCGACGAGACCAGCCTCATCAGCGCCTGGTCGGTGTCGTCCCAGCGCTCGGCGTCGTCGAGGAGGAGCAGCACGGGGCCCTCCTCCGTCGACAGCGACGCGAGGAGGGTGCGGAGCTCCTCCGCGCCCACGGCGAGTCGGTCGAGGTCCGCGCCCCTCAGCGGGGAGCGTCGATCGCACACTCCCCAGACGGCGACCGAGCCGGCGGCCCGCGCCGCCTCGGCCAGGGCGAGCAGCACGGTCGACTTGCCCGATCGGGCGGGTCCGGCGATGACGACGTGCTCGCCCTCGAAGACCTGGAACGCCAGCGGGGCGAGGTCCGACTCGCCGAGGCCGATCGGGAGCAGCCACGGCTCGCGATCGAAGCGGGCCTCGATCCCGAGCGCGCTCACGGCGACCATGTCGGGAAGCGTGCCGACCGTGCTCGTCCTGCCGCGCGCATCCGGCCAGGCGGCCGCGAGCTCGGCGATCGCGTCGTCGAGACCGGCCCTCGGAGTCGCGACCTGCGTCTGCAGGAGCGACGAGGTGAGAACGCAGCGCCCCGGCACCGCTGCCGGCGCCTGCACCGGCTTCACCCCGGCGGCGGCGTAGTCCTGCGGGTCGGCGAGGCGGAACAGCCACTTCTGCGTCGTGACCTCCTCCATCACCGAGGGGATCGCCCTCGCCCGGGTGCTCGTCACCGCGAAGTGCAGGCCGAGCTCCGGTCCGTCGGCGTAGGCGCGGGTGAACGCCTCCATCAGAGCCAGGCCCTCCCAGTCCTGGAACTCGTCCTTCAGAGTCGCGAGTCCGTCGATGAGCACCAGCGCACGCCGGTGGCCCCCGGGCGATGCTCGGCGCCGGCGCACCTCGTCGCCCAGGTGACGGAGGAACCGGGTCTGCTTCTCGTGGGATCCGCCACCTGCTCCGGCGTAGGAGACGGTGTGCGGGAGTCGCGCGAGCGGGGCGGAGTCGCGGGAACCGGCATCGAGGACGTAGAGGTCGAGCTCGTCCGGAGGGAAGTGGCGGGCGGCCGTCAGTGCGATCGACGCGAGCACCGTGCTGGTGCCGCTGCCGGGGATGCCGATGAGGAGCAGGTTCCCCTCGCCCAGATCCCAGCCGGTCGGCGTCTGGCGCTGCCGGTCGGGGTCGTCCGAGAGTGCGACGTGCAGGACGTCGCCGACGACGCGACCGAGGTCGGACTCCTCCGCGCCGAACCCGCTGAGGGCCACGGTGTCCTCGAGCGGCTCCGGCCAGATCGGGCGGGGAGGGCCGAAGCCCGAAGCGGCGTCCGCCTCGACCACCGCGTCGATCAGGAGGTCGAGATCGGTCGGGGCCGTCTCGTCGGCGGCGACAGGGGAGGGGCCCTCGACGGGGACGCCCGTGGGTCCGACCGGGCGGACCTCGATCGCCTCGACGGCCGCCGCCTCCGCTCGACCGGTGACCAGCGCCGTCTGGACGGGCGAGATGTCGTTCTGGCCACGCTTCACATACGCCCGGCCGGTCTGGGAGCGGGAGATCCCGGCCGCGCTCGCGACTCCGATCACGTCGGCGGAGTCGTCCCGGCTCTGCACCCGGAGGGCGACGCGGAGGTTGGTGTTGGCGAGGATGTCGTCGTTCACCACTCCGGCCGGACGCTGGGTGGCGAGGATCATGTGCACGCCGAGCGTCCGGCCGACCGCGGCGACGCTCACGAGGGACGTCAGGACGTCGGGATGCTCCTTCGCGAGAACGGCGAACTCGTCGACGACGAGCAGGAGCCGCGGCATCGGCTCCGGCGGCGAGGTGGCCCAGTACGCGTCGAGGTCGTCGACACCCTCGCCGGCGGCGGCGAAGAGCCGCTGACGACGCCGCATCTCGGCCTCGAGCGAGCGCAGCGCGCGGTCGGCGAGCTGGGCGTCGAGGTTGCTGATGGTGCCGATCGTGTGCGGGAGCCGCTCGCAGGACGCGAACGCTGCACCCCCCTTGAAGTCGATGAGCACGAAGGTGAGGCGCGTCGGATCGTTCCAGGCCGCGAGGCCGGCCACGAAGGAGCGCAGGAACTCGCTCTTGCCCGAGCCCGTGGTGCCGCCGACCAGGCCGTGCGGGCCGTCGGCGACGAGATCGAGCACGAGCGGACCGTGCTCGGACGAGCCGACGGGCGCGCGCACGCCCCGGGCGCTCGACCACCACCCCCGGACGTCCGCGGCGGTCGGACGATCGGCGCCCAGGAGCGGCGGCAGCCGCACGAGCGCGGGGAGAGCCGCCCCCGCGGTGACGAGCTCCGGGTCCTCGAAGCGCGCCAGGTCGCGCGCACAGCGCTCGGCCGTGGAGGAGGCGAGACCGGCGAGCACCACGTCCTCGACGGTGATCCGCTCGTCGGGCCGGGAGAGGACCGCTGAGGCGTCAGCTCCGACCCGGACGACGACCGTGCAGGAGGCGGGGAGCTGCTCCTCCGACGCCGCGAGCACGAGGCCGGAGATCCGGATCGCCGTCTCGCGCTCGCCGCGGCCGAGTCCGAGGAGCTCGCGCGCCGGAGCGGCGCGTCCCTCGGTCAGCACGTCGGAGTCGAGCACCAGGAGCACGCGCGGCGAGTCCTCCTCGCGGAGGGCGCGGAGGAGCTCGGAGCTGCGGTCGCGCCGGTCGGAGAGTCGGCGTCCGCCCCCGGGCAGACGCGTGTGGGGGAGCCAGGAGGCCCAGCTCCAGTCGGAGTCGCGTCGCCGGTCGCAGAACACCCCGATCGCCAGGTCGGCCGGACCGCAGTGGACCGCCGCCTGGCAGAGCAGGCTCCTCGCCAGAGCGAGGCCGCCCTCGCGGTCGCCGACGATCCCGACGACGCCCGAGTCCGCGAGATCGATGGACACCGGCGCGCTCGGGACGACGCTCACCGCGAGGATCGCGCGCACCTCCTCCTCGAGCCGCGGCACTCCGCGCTGATCGAGCGGGGGAGACCACGGGACGTCGCCGACGCCGATGTGCAGGCGGAGCACATCGGCGGAGGTCGCGCGCCGCTGCCACAGCGACGTGGCGGGCAGCGCCGCCCGGCGGATCGTCGTCGCCGGGTCGGGCGCGTCCTCCTCGAGGCGGGCCCGTTCGACACGCGCGGAACGGGCGATGTCGTCGCGGAGCGTCTGCAGCGCCTCGCCGTAGCGCTGCTCCTCGGACCGGGTCGCTCGGGCGTGCCGGTGCCGCTGCTCGAACCACAGGCCCCCTCCGGCCACGGGGCTGAGCGCGGCGAAGAGGGCGTAGCGCGCATCGCCCATGATGAGGACCATCGCGAAGGCGAGGACGAGCGGCGCGGCGACGGTGATCACGCTGAAGGTCGTGGCGGAGGCGATCTCGAGGCGGGCCGGCGGGACGACCGCCTCGCCGGCCGCCGGACGTCCCGGTCGCGGCGGCCGGTTGAAGGGCACGGTCGCCGTCGCGGTGACGTTGTCCGTGCTCCCCGGCTCGGGCGCGAGGAGCTCGGGAGGCGCGGGGCGCAGTCGGAGAGCCGCCCCACCGGCGATCACGACCGCGGCGTCGGAGACGAGGACCCCGTCCCCCGTCGCGGAGACGCCGTCGACCAGAGTGCCGTTGGTGCTGTCGGCGTCGCGCACCCGCAGGCCGTCGCCCTCGCGGGTCACCGAGAAGTGCTCCCAGGAGGCGCTCGCCGTGTCGAGGACGACGTCGGCGTGCGGGGAGCGGCCCACGATCAGCGCACGGCCCCGCGGGATCTCGACCACGGCTCCCGCGCCGAGACCGCCCGACAGCACGGCCGTCCACCCGCGGGCCGCGGCAGGTCGGGGCAGGGGGGAGCGGGCGATCCGCGTTCCCTCGAGCAGCAGCAGATCGGCCAGCCGGGTCTCCACAGGATGCAGGGCGGTGTCGACGGCGAGGGCCGTCCCGGGCGGGAGGCGGTGCCCGGTGGCGGTGGCGATCAGCTCGCCGAGTGTCACGGAGTCGCGGTGGCGGCCGAGGTCGATGTCGGAGCGGGTGCCGTCGAGGTCGAGGAGGAGTCGCACCGGGGGCTCACGGTCGGGGCTGTCCGGCGAACCAGAGCAGCGGCGGGTCGGCGGGCCGCAGGCCGAGACGCTGCGGCGAGGAGTGGAGGGGGAGTGCCGGGGCGTCCAGAGCGTGCGCGGCGCCGAAGTCGAGCGGCGGACCGGCGAGCCCGTCCGTCGGTCCGATCGTGGATCCCCGGAGTGCGGCGGCGACCGCCGAGGGTTCCCTGCTGCCTGCGACGGCCGCGGCTCGCACGAGCGCCACGACGGCGTCGTGGCTGGGGGCGTCCGCGACCGCGGCGAGATCGCGGAACGAACGGTCGCCGAGGAGGGTCGCCCGCGCGGCATCGTCGGCGGTCATCCGCACGGCCCCCAGGAACGCGGAGGCCGCGCGTCCGCGCTCGTCGCCGCGGAGGGCGACCGCGTCGCCGGAATCCGTGCCGATCGTCGTCAGATCTCCCGAGAGGGTGCCTCCGGCCGCGGCCAGGGCGGGAGCGAAGGCGGGGCTCAGCGCGTCGGGCGTGAGCAGGATCGGGACGGACGCCCCCGCCGCCTGCAGAGCGGCGACCGCCGTCGCCTGCGCCGCGGCGGGGCCGGACACGACGACGCGCTCGACCGCCGGCTCGCCCTCGAGGTGCGGGCGGGCGGCGGTGATGATCACGTCCGCGGTGGCGCCGGGATCGGCGGTCACCGTCGCGGCGGGCGAGAGACCGGTCGGGGTGCCTCCACCGGTGTCGACGAGGAGTACCCGGGCGCCGCCGCCGGCCTCCTCCACGAGTGCCGCGTCGGTCGAGGCGGTGTCGGGTCCGAGGGACCAGACGCCGTCGCCGGGCAGGGCGGGGTCGCCTCCGTACGGGAGGACGGCCGCTGTCCCCGCTGCCCGAGCGGCGTCCACGGCCGCAGCGGTGTGCATGCCGTAGGTCGCGAGGACGAGGCCGGACACGCCCTGGCCCGTCAGCTCCTCGACGGCGGCGCGGGCACCCTCGGGCGTCCCGTGGTCGTCGACGGCGACGAGACCGATCTCGCAGTCGCCCATCGCTGACCGGTGCGCTGCGACGACGGCACCGTTCGCCGCGTCCTTCCACTCCGCGCCCTCGCCCGGAGCCGAGCTGAGCGAGACCACCACCCCGAGCGTCAGCTGCTCGGGCACCCGGGCGCACGAGAAGCCGACCGGGAGAGCGGCGACCTCCGTCATCGGGGCGGACTGCGGGGGCAGGAGGGAGACGAGGGCACCGCTGACGCCGAGGAGGGCGACGGCGCCGCCGATCAGCATCGGGCTCCGTCGGGCGGTGCGGGGGTGCTGCGCCGCGCGCCTGCCCAGGCGGGTCATCGCTCGTCCCCGATCCGGAAGGAGTAGACCGTCCGGGTCCGCGTGCCCTCGGGCAGGTCGAGGTGGAACGCGGGAAGCTCATCCCCGGCGCGGAGGGAGGCCCGCTCCTGGGCCTGCGCCAGCAGGATGCCCGAGACGTCCTCGGATCGCACCGCGGCGTAGCCCCGTGCGCTCTGCGAGGCGAGGGCGAGCTGCACGTCGGCGGTGCCGACCTTCGCGGCACTCGTGGTCATCGATCCGAGCAGGCCGGAGCCGCCGACCGTCCGGTCGCCGAGGTCCAGGAGCACCTTGTGCAGATCGGCGGCGAGGAGCGCGGCGGCCGCGTCGGTGTCGCGGGTCGAGGCGTCGATCGTCGTCGCGATGCCGGCCAGGGAGGCGCGCGTCCGCTCGGAGACGGCCCCGCCGATCCGGGCCTCCGCGGTGCGGAGAGCCCGGTGCCCGGCGTCCACCGTCGCTGCACCGTCGGAGCGGATGCCGGAGGAGGCCGTGCGTAGGCTCGAGACCGACCGGTCGAACATCGCGACGACCGCGTCGGCGTCGGCGCCGGAGCGCGTCGAGATCCGCCGCACCTGCTCGTCGAGGAGTGCGGTGACCGCGGAGGCGGCGGCCGTGTCCGTCTCGGCGAACGCCTTCTGGATCGCCGGTGCGAGAGCGTCCTGCTGGGCGCCGAGAGCGTCGATGCGGGTGCCGAGGGCGTCGCGCTGAGCGGTCAGCGCGTCGACGCCGGTGCGGAGGGAGGCGAGCAGGCCGGTGAGGCGTGCGTCGTCCGAGCCGGCCGTCGCGCCGGCCTCGGCCATGCCGCTGCGGATCGTGGCGAGCGCGGCGCGCAGGGCGGCGAGGTCGGCACTCGCGCCGGTGCTGCCGACGGTGGAGGCGACGGCGGTCCACGCGTGGACCTGGTCGCTCAGCCGGTCGGCCAGGGGGGCCGGATAGCCGTCGGGAGCGTCGAGGCGGCCCGCGCCGGAGCAGGGCGTCGCGGTCAGGTAGGCGCGGAGCTCCTCGACGGAGCCCCGGGTCACCTCCACGGGTGCGCGCGTCGGGCGCCCGGTCGGCGTGGGTGCGGCAGCAGGGGACTGTGTCGCCGGCGACAGCTCGCAGAGCCGATCGGCCAGCTCCTGGTTCTGCGCCGACAGCGACCCCGTGCTGGTCGGCGTGCCGAGCTCGTCCAGGGCGGTCGTGGCGGCGGCGCCGACCGAGGCGACCGTCGTCTCCAGGCCCGCGGTGTCCGCGTCGAGCTCGTCCAGCGTCGCCGACAGGGCGGCGAGCGCCCGGGTGACGGATCCCTCCGGGTCGGCCAGGGTGTCCACCGAGGCCGACGCGGCGTCCACCCTGCTCGCGAGGGCGGCGAACCCGGCCTGCACGCCGTCCATCAGCTCCGGCTGCAGGGAGTCGACGAGGTCCTGCCCGCGATCGAGCATCCCGAGCAGCACGGTGTCGACGGCGGCTGCGGAGGCGGCGAGGGAGCATGTCATCGAGGGTGCCGTGCAGGTCTCGGCGGAGGGCTGTGCCGGCCCCGCGGCAGCACGGAGAGCCGCGACGACCTCGTCGCGGCAGGACTCGGCCGCGGTCCCGTACGCGTCGAGCTCGGCCGTGAGCCGTAGCAGCTCCGAGTGGATCGAGCCGGTGCGGCCGCCGTCGACGGCGAGTCCGCATCCGCTGCCCGAGACCGTCGGCGGCGGCACCGCGGCCGATGTGTCGCCCAGCAGGGCGTCCACCGCGTCGATCGCCTCGGACAGCTGCGCCAGCAGGCCGGACTCGGTGCCCGAGACCGTCGACGACAGCTGCGCCCGGAGCGCGCCGAGCTGCCCGGAGAGGCTCTGCATCGAGGCCGCCGTCGAGGCGGCGCCGGCCCGCAGCTCCTCGGCCGTGCGGACACCGAGAGTCTCGGAGGTCGCGTCGAGCGAGGCCCGCACCTCGGCGACGGTGGTGCCGGCCTGCGTCAGCAGGTCGTCCACCGCGGTGACGACCTCGATCGTGCGGCGCTCGAGGGCGAGCGGAGAGGCGTCGGAGGAGTCGAACGCGGCGCCCAGCGCCCCCTCGGTGGTCGGGTCGGTGCTCAGGCCGGGCTGGACCGCCAGGTCGAAGGCGGGGACGGCGAAGTCGGCGACGTCGGCGACGAGGGTCAGCGTCGCCGTCGCGCCACCGCCCGGGGGAGCGAGGAGAGCGGCCCACTGCACGACGGCGTCTCCGTGCTCGTCACGGCTGAGCACGCCGTTGGTGACGGCACCCGACTCGCTCTCGGTGACGACGCGACTCGGCGAGACGCCCGGCAGGACCGCGGAGGCTGCGATCGTCAGCGGAGCGCCGACGAGTGCACTGCGGCGGGCTGCACGACCGGCCGCGTCGAACGCGACCTCCTCGGGCCGGACCGTCAGGTTCTCCACCGCGAGCGAGATCTCGATCCGACCCGAGCGCCCGGCGAGGTCGGCCGGATCGGTGCCCGAGGCGTCGGCGGTGCGCCACGAGGGCCGGACACGGACCGGCAGGTCGGCGGCGACCTCGGGGGGATCGTAGACGGTGGTGGTCGCCGAGGTGTCGGACGGGTCGTCGCCGACGGCGAGGGCCGTCCCCTCGATCGCACGGACACCCCCGTCGGACGAGACGGCGACGGACACCGCCTGCATCACCCTGGCGGCGGTGAGCGCCGGCTCCGGTGGCGTGCAGCCCGCCAGTACAGCTGCCACGACCGCGATCGCCGCTGCGGCCGTCGTCCTGCGAGCATTCGAGCGCACCCTGACCACCCCTCGTCCCGACGGGGCACCGGGCGGTGCCGCTCACGTCGACATGAGAGATGCTCGCAGATGAGCGGAACCCCGAGAGCCGGTGGCGCACGATGACCTGCACCGCGCGCCCCGGGGTCAGACGAGCTTCAGCTTCTTGCGGAGCGCCTGCACGTGCCCGGTCGCCCGGACGCCGTACTGCGCGAACTCGAGCGCTCCCTCGGCTCCGACGACGAACGTCGAGCGCAGCACGCCGACGACGGTCTTGCCGTAGAGGCTCTTCTCGCCCCACACCGCGTACGCGCGGTGCACGGTCATGTCGGGGTCGCTCAGCAGCGGGTACGCGATGCCCTGGGCGTCGGCCCAGCGGCGCAGCGCCTCCGGGGCGTCCCGCGAGATCCCGAGGACCTCGTAGCCGGAGTCGCGGAGGGACGCCGCGTTGTCGCGGAAGTCGCAGGCCTCCGTGGTGCAGCCGGGGGTGTCGGCCTCGGGGTAGAAGAACAGGATGACGCGCCGTCCGCGGTAGTCCGCGAGCGAGACGGGCTCGCCGTCCTGGTTCGGCAGCGTGAACTCCGGAGCGGAGTCGCCGGCGGCGAGGCGCGCCTCGGCGGGGAGGGGGGAGAGGTCGGTCATCGTCTGCTTCCGTCGGTCGTGGCGAAGGTGGTCAGGAGGCGCTGGAGCGAGTCGAGGCGCTCCGGTCCGCTGGCGCCCAGCAGTCCGCCCTCGACCGCCTCGATGATGGCGCAGTCGGGGGAGTCGGGCAGGTGCGTGCAGCCGCGCGGGCAGTCCCGGGCGATCACGGCGAGGGTCGTGAACGCGCCGAGGATGTTGTCGGTGTTCACGTGGCCGAGTCCGAACGAGCGGACGCCGGGGGTGTCGATGACCCAGCCGTGCCGGTCGCCGCGCTCCACGCGGAGCGAGACGGTGGAGGACGAGGTGTGCCGACCGCGGCCCGTCACGGTGTTCACGCGCCCGATGGCCCGGTGCGCGTCCGGGACGAGCTTGTTCACGAGGGTGGACTTGCCGACTCCGGAGTGCCCGACGACCACGGTCTCGTGGCCGAGGAGGGCGTCGGCGATCTCGTCGACCGGCGGCTCGTCCTGGCTCGAGAGGAACACGCGGAGGTCGAGCCCCTCGAAGTTGCGGAGGAACGGGGCCGGGTCCGCGAGGTCGGTCTTGGTGATGCAGAGCATCGGAGTGATCCCGGCGTCGAAGGCGGCGACCAGGTAGCGGTCGACCAGCCGGGTCCGGGGCTCGGGGTCGGCGGCGGCCACCACGCAGAGCATCTGGTCGGCGTTGGCGACGATCACGCGCTCGATCGCGTCGGTGTCGTCGGCGCTGCGGCGGAGGAGGGTCGACCGCTCGCGGATGCGGACGATGCGGGCGAGCGTCCCCTCGTCGCCGCTGGAGTCCCCGACCACGTCGACGCGGTCGCCGGCCACGATCGCCTGGCGCCGCAGCTCGCGGGCCCGGGCCGCCGTGAACTCGTGCTCCTCGGGCGTCCCGTCGCCGATCATCACCGTGTAGCGACCCCGGTCGACGCCGAGCACCATCGCGATCTCGGCGTCCTCGTAGGCGGGCCTGTTCTTGGTCCGGGGCTTCGTGCCCTTCGGGTTCGGGCGAACCCGCGCGTCCGACTCGTCGTACCCGTCGAAGTCGTCGAGAGCACCGTCGGCGTCGAGGCCGCTGTCCGTCCACCACGACACGGGTCAGACCGATCCGGCGAGGGTCGTCCACAGCTCCGGGAACTGCGGGAGGGTCTTCGCTGTCGTCGCAACGTCCTCGATCACCACGCCGGGGACCACGAGGCCGATCAGAGCGCCGGCGTGGGCCATGCGGTGGTCGGAGTAGGTGCGCCAGCGGCCGCCGTGGAGCTCGGCGGGCTCGATGCGCAGACCGTCCTCGAGCTCCGTGACCCGGCCGCCGAGGCCGGTGATCTCGGCGGCGAGGGCGGCGAGGCGGTCCGTCTCGTGGTGGCGGATGTGGCCGATCCCGGTCAGGGTGCTGGGAGTGGAGGCCAGCGCGGCGAGGGCGGCGAGGGCGGGGGCGAGCTCGCCTCCCTCCGACAGGTCGAGGTCCACGCCCAGGATCTTGTCGCCGCCGGTGACCACGAGGTCCTCGCCGTCGCGCTCGACGCGGGCGCCGAACAGCGGCAGGATCCGCTCGAGGTGCGCCCCGACCTGCGTGGTGACGGCCGGCCAGTGGCGAAGCCGGACGCGGCCGCCCGTGACGAGGGCCGCAGCGAGGAACGGCGCGGCGTTCGAGAGGTCGGGCTCGATCAGCACGTCGGCGCCGGCGATGGGCTGCGGCGCGACGGTCCACTCGCCGTCGGCGGGCGTGCCGACCTCGACGCCCCGTGCCGCCAGTGCGGCGACGGTCATGTCGATGTGGGGCCGGGAGGGGACGGCGCTGCCCTCATGGCGCAGGTGCAGTCCCTCCTCGAAGCGGGCGCCGGCCAGCAGGAGCGCCGAGACGAACTGGCTCGACCGCGAGGCGTCGACGACGACGTCGCCGCCCCGGACGGCCCCGGAGCCGTGGACGGTGAAGGGGAGCGCGCCGCGGCCGTCGTCGGCGACGTCGACGCCGAGCGCGCGGAGGGAGGCGATCGTCGCCCCCATCGGCCGCTTCGCCGCGTACGCGTCGCCGTCGAAGGTGGTGGGGCCGAGCGCGAGGCCGGCCAGCGGCGGGACGAAGCGCATCACGGTGCCCGCGAGCCCGCAGTCGATCGTCGTCGAGCCGAGCAGCTCCTCCGCGGGCTCCACGACCAGGTCGGCGCCGAAGCCGCCGGTCGAGCCGGACTCCCGGATCGTGGTGCCGAGCGAGCGCAGCGCCTCGATCATCAGGGCGCTGTCGCGGGAGTGCAGCGGCGCCCGCAGCGTGGAGGGTCCGTCCGCCAGAGCGGCGAGCACCAGCTCCCGGTTGGTCAGCGACTTGGAGCCGGGCAGGCCGACCTCGGCGTCGAGAGCGCCGGCCGCGAGGGGTGCGGGCCAGGCGTCGTCGCCGGGGAGCGCACGGGCGTCGCCGTACGGATCGAACTCGGGGGCGGAATAACGCGAGAAGACCATCGGTTGTCAGAATAGTCGGCGCGCAGGGCGTCGTCAGGAGCGTGACGGAGGCGGAGCATGACGGCAGCACCCCCGGTCCTCCGGAGCAGCAGGCCCGTCGCCCGGAGGCGCCCTCGTGCCGCAACCCCGGTCGTCCGCCGCGCCGCCGCTCTAGAATCGCTCGTGATGACTCGCGACGACGAACCCCGCACCACCCCCGCCGACGAGGCTCCCGAGCCCGCCGACGCGGAGCAGACGATCGTGGAGACCGTCGAGGAGTCGCTGGACGACGCCCCGGTCGAGGCTCCCGTCGATCTCCGCTCCCTCTTCGAGCAGCAGGCGCTGCCCTTCATCGACCAGCTCTACGCGGCCGGTCTGCGGATGACGAAGAACCCCTCCGACGCGCAGGACCTCGTGCAGGAGACGTTCGCGAAGGCGTTCGGCGCGTTCCGCCAGTTCGAGCAGGGCACCAACCTGAAGGCCTGGCTCTACCGCATCCTCACGAACACGTTCATCAACTCGTACCGCAAGAAGCAGCGCGAGCCCTACCAGAGCGCGATCGACGAGCTCGAGGACTGGCAGCTGGGCGGCGCCGAGTCGACCACGGCCACCTCCAGCCGCTCGGCCGAGGCGGAGGCGATCGACCACCTCCCCGACACCGCGGTGAAGGAGGCGCTCCAGGCGATCCCGGAGGACTTCCGGCTCGCCGTCTACTTCGCCGATGTCGAAGGCTTCTCCTACCAGGAGATCGCGGACATCATGAAGACCCCCGTCGGGACCGTCATGAGCCGGCTGCACCGCGGCCGGCGCATGCTGCGCGAACGACTCACCGACTACGCACGCGAGCGCGGATTCCGCGCCGCATTCACTTCCGGGAGCACGAAATGACCGACAGCGGCTGCACGAAGGCGAAGGCCGAGCTCGAGGAGTACCTCCACAACGAGCTGTGCAAGGAGGACGCCGCCGACATCCGCGAGCACATGGCGGGATGCGTCGACTGCGCCGATGAGGCGAAGGTCGGCGTGGTGCTGACGGTCGCCGTGCAGCGGGCGTGCAAGGAGACGGCGCCGGAGGACCTCCGCGCCCAGGTGCTCGGCATGCTCCGCGACGAGCACGCCGCGCACTCGCAGGCGTCCGCCCGCCTCTAGGCGCCGCACGACCCGGGGAGCCCCGGCCGTTCGAGACCTCCCGCGCACCGCGGGCCCTCGAGGGGCCGGGGCTCCGTCGTGTCCGGCGGCCTCCGGGCGCCGCGGCACCCGCACGTCGCGCGCGCTCCTGCCGGTCTCTGCGGGCCTGCGGTCAGGCACGGTCCGCCCGCAACGCGACGGGCCCGCCGGAACACGAGGTTCCGACGGGCCCGACCGCGTCGTGCGGACCGCGGGTCAGCGGGTGAGCGCCCGCGACAGCAGGTCGGCCTGCTCGGAGGCGTGCCGCTTGGCCGAGCCGGCCGCGGGGGAGGCCGCGGACGGCCGCGAGACCACGCGCATGGACCGGCCCAGCTTCGGAGCGACCTCGAGGGCCATGAACGGCCAGGCGCCCTGGTTCTCGGGCTCGTCCTGCACCCAGACGAGCTCCGCGTCCGGGTAGCGCTCGGCGATGCCGCGCAGCTCCTCGATCGGCGCCGGGTAGTACTGCTCGACCCGGACCAGCGCGATGCCGTCGTCGGGCTTCTTCTCGAGCTCCGCCTTGAGGTCGTAGTGGACCTTGCCGGCGTGGAGCAGGACGCGCTTCACGGCCGAGGCGTCCTGGATCCGCGCGTCGTCGATCACCGGCTGGAAGCGGCCCGAGGTGAAGTCCTCGACCGGGCTCGAGGCTCCGCGTAGACGCAGCATCGCCTTCGGGGTGAAGACGATCAGCGGTCGGCGGGGCCGGGAGTAGGCCTGGCGGCGCAGCAGGTGGAAGTAGGACGCCGGCGTCGACGGGCGCGCGACGGTCATGTTCCGCTCCGCGCACATCTGCAGGTAGCGCTCGATCCGCGCCGACGAGTGGTCGGGGCCCTGGCCCTCGTAGCCGTGCGGGAGCAGGAGCACGAGCGACGAGCGCTGGCCCCACTTCTGCTCGGCCGAGGAGATGAACTCATCGATCACGATCTGGGCGCCGTTCGCGAAGTCGCCGAACTGCGCCTCCCACAGCACGAGCGAGTCGGGCCGCTCCACCGAGTAGCCGTACTCGAACGCCATCGCCGCGTACTCCGAGAGCAGCGAGTCGTAGATCCAGAGCCGGGCCTGCTGCTCGGACAGGTTCATCAGCGGCAGCCACTCCTGGCCGTTCTCGCGGTCGTGGAGGACAGCGTGGCGCTGGACGAAGGTCCCGCGGCGCGTGTCCTGGCCGACGAGGCGCACCGGGGTGTCCTCGAGCAGCAGCGAGCCGAGCGCGAGCAGCTCGCCGAAGGCCCAGTCGATGGAGCCGGAGCGGCTCATCTCCTGGCGCTTCGCCAGCAGCTGCTGGAGCTTGGGGTGCACGGTGAAGCCCTCGGGCGGCGTCGTGAACGCGTCGCCGATGCGGGTGACGACCTCGGTCTTCACGCCGGTGACCTCGGGCTCGCCCGGGTAGTCCTCGCCCTGCTGCGCGTCGGGCAGCTCGAGGTCGGCCACGGAGTCGCCGTCGGCGGTGATCACGGGGATCGCGCCGGTCTGCGCGGCGTGGGTCTCGGCGAACGCGCGCTCCAGACGGTCCTGGAAGTCCTGGTGGGCGCGGTCGTACTCCTCCTCGGTGATGTCGCCGCGGCCGACGAGCGCCTCGGTGTACAGCTTGCGGACCGAGCGCTTGGCCTCGATCAGGCTGTACATCAGCGGCTGGGTCATCGAGGGGTCGTCGCCCTCGTTGTGCCCGCGCCGGCGGTAGCAGATCAGGTCGATGACCACGTCGCGGTGGAACCGCTGGCGGTACTCGAACGCGAGCTGCCCGACGTGGACGACCGCCTCGGGGTCGTCGCCGTTCACGTGGAAGATCGGCGCCTGGATCGTCTTCGCGCCGTCGGTCGAGTAGATCGAGGTGCGGGCCTCGTGAGGGGGAGTTGTGAACCCGACCTGGTTGTTGATGTTGATGTGGATCGTGCCGCCGGTGCGGTACGCGCGCAGCTGCGACATCTGCAGGGTCTCGACCACCACGCCCTGGCCCGCCATCGCGGCGTCGCCGTGGACGAGGATCGGCAGCGTGGTGAAGGTGCCGATGGGCTTGCGGTCCTGCTTGGCGCGGACGATGCCCTCGAGCACGCCGTTCACGGCCTCGAGGTGCGAGGGGTTCGCCGCCAGGTAGACCGGGATCTCCTCGCCCGCCGCGCCGCGGAAGGTGCCCTCGGTGCCGAGGTGGTACTTCACGTCTCCGGAGCCCTGGACCGTGCGCGGGTCCTGGGTGCCCTCGAACTCGCGGAAGATCTGGCCGTAGGTCTTGCCGGCGATGTTGGTCAGCACGTTCAGGCGGCCGCGGTGGGCCATGCCGATCGCGACCTCGTCGAGGTGCTCGTCGGCCGCGCCCTGCAGGACGGCGTCGAGCAACGCGATGAG
Source organism: Rathayibacter sp. AY1H3 (assembly GCF_002932015.1). Taxonomy (NCBI): domain Bacteria; kingdom Bacillati; phylum Actinomycetota; class Actinomycetes; order Micrococcales; family Microbacteriaceae; genus Rathayibacter; species Rathayibacter sp. AY1H3. The sequence goes on along the minus strand of NZ_PSUU01000006.1, from coordinate 7,798 downwards.
CGACTCCCCGCCCTCGAGCGAGAAGCGCTTCTGGCCCACGTACTTGGTCTGCAGGAAGGTCTCGAAGGCCTCGGCCTCGTTGAGCTTGCCCAGGATGCGCAGCTGCTCGTCGTGGCCCGGCTTCTCGTAGCCGCGCTCGAGCTTCTGCTGCATCCAGGCGCGCTGCTCCGGGTCCTGGATGTGCATGTACTCGACGCCGACGGTGCGGCAGTACGAGTCGCGGAGGATCCCGAGGATGTCGCGCAGCTTGAGCTGGCGCTTGCCGCCGAAGCCGTCCGTGACGAACTCGCGGTCGAGGTCCCAGAAGGTGAGGCCGTGGCTCTCGATGGCGAGGTCGGGGTGCGAGCGCTGCACGTACTCCAGCGGGTCGACGTCGGCCATCAGATGCCCGCGGACGCGGAACGAGTTGATGAGCTCCTGCACGCGGGCGGTCTTGGAGACGCGCTCGGCGAGGTCGACGGCGATGTCCGTGGACCAGTGGATCGGGTCGTAGGGGATGCGAAGCGCGGCGAAGATGTCCTCGTAGAAGCCGCGGCCGCCGAGCAGGAGCTCGTGCACGATCTTGAGGAACTCGCCCGAGCCGGCGCCCTGGATGACGCGGTGGTCGTAGGTCGAGGTCAGGGTGATGGTCTTGCCGATGCCCAGCTCGACCAGCGTCTTCTCGGACGCGCCCTGGAACTCCGCCGGGTACTCGAGGGCGCCGGCTCCGATGATGCACCCCTGGCCCTTCATCAGGCGGGGGACGGAGTGGACCGTGCCGATGCCGCCGGGGTTCGTCAGCGAGAGCGTGGTGCCCGCGAAGTCGCCGGCGACGAGCTTGTTGCCGCGCGCGCGCTTGACCAGGTCCTCGTAGGCCGAGAGGTAGGCCGTGAAGCTGAGCGTGTCGGCGCGCTTGATGCTCGGCACGAGCAGGGCGCGCGTGCCGTCGGGCTTGGGCATGTCGATCGCGATGCCGAGGTTGACGTGCGCCGGGGCGACGACCGCGGGCTTGCCGTCGACCTCGTCGTAGAACACGTTCTGGCTCGGGAAGTCCTTGAGCGCGCGGATGAGCGCCCAGCCGATCAGGTGCGTGAACGAGACCTTGCCGCCGCGGGTGCGGCGCAGGTGGTTGTTGATGACGATGCGGTTGTCGATCATCAGCTTCGCCGGGATCGTGCGGACGCTCGTCGCGGTGGGGATGCTGAGGCTGGCGTCCATGTTGGTCGCGAGGCTCTTCGCCATGCCGCGGAGCGGGGTGACGACGTCCTCGTCCGGCGTGGAGTCCTCGGCGGAGGGCTTGCTCACCGGAGCGTCGGCCGGGATCGGCTGCGCCTTCGGCTGCTTCGACGTGGTGCGGGAGGCGGGGGTCGACTCGGAGGAGGAGGCCGCGGCGGGATGGGTCACGGCGCCTCCGCCGCTCGACGAGACGCGCTCGGCGGCAGCGGCGGGCTTCGAGGCGGCGGGCGCGGGGGCCGCGGCGGGAGCCGGAGCCGGAGCGTCCTTGCCGGAGTTCGCGAGCTGGGCGCCGTAGCGCTCCAGGATGGGCCACCAGGACTCGTCCACCGAGGCGCGGTCGGCGCTGTACTGCTCGTACAGCTCCTCCACGAGCCACTCGTTGGCTCCGAAGTCCTCCGCGCCCTGCTCTGTTCCTGCTCCGGTCAACTGGCTCGACACAGCCGATCGCCCACTCTCTCCGTTGATTCGTCCTCGATCATCCGGACGGGCCCGTCGCATCCCTCGGCGCCTGCCACCGCGGCGGAGGAGGTCGTCCTCGCACCAGCGGGAACCGGTGCCGTCGCCTGGTCCCGTCCCGGTCGCCCAGCCTAGCCCCGTTCCCTGCACGGCCGACCCGGGGCCGCGCCGGAGTAGCGTTTCCCCCATGCGTTTCTCCGGCGGAACACCCTCAGGCGACCTCACCTACTCGGACGTCTTCCTCGTCCCCGGCCGCTCGTCGGTGACGAGCCGCCTCGACGTCTCGCTCGCCCCGGGCGACGGCACCGGGGCGACGATCCCCGTCGTCTCCTCCAACATGAACTCGGTCACCGGTCAGCGCCTCGCAGCGACGCTCGCGCGCCGGGGCGGGCTCGGCGTCCTCCCGCAGGACATGCCCCTGCAGGCGCTGGACGCCGCGATCCGCTGGGTGAAGCGCCAGCCGGTCGCCTTCTCCGGCGCCCTCACCGCCTCGCCGGCGACGACCGTGGAGGAGGCGCTGCGCATCCTGCCGGCCGTCGCCGGCCACGGCTTCGTGGTGCAGGAGGAGGGCGGCGCGATCCTCGGCTGCGTCCCGGCCTCGCGTCTGGCGACCGCGCTGCCGGACGCGCGTCTGGGCGACCTGGTGCACTCCGCCACGCCCTCGATCGACGCCGACGACGTGCCCACCGCGCGGGCCGCCTTCGACCTCATGGTGGCCGCCGACCTCGACTTCGCCCCGGTGCTGCACCACGGCGCCCTGGTCGGCACGCTGTCGCGCACCGGCGCCCTCCGCTCCACCGTCTACGACCCGGCGCTCGACGCGGACGGGCGTCTGCGCGTCGCGGCGGCGATCGGCATCAACGGCGACGTCGAGGCGAAGGCGCGCGCGCTCGTCTCCGCGGGCGTCGACGTCCTCGTCCTCGACACCGCGCACGGCCACCAGGAGGGGATGCTCCGGGCGCTCCGGACGGTCTCCGCGCTCGATCTCGGAGTGCCGATCGCGTCGGGCAACGTCGTCACGGCCGACGCGGTGCACGACCTCGTCGACGCGGGAGCGGACATCCTCAAGGTCGGCGTCGGCCCCGGCGCGATGTGCACCACCCGGATGATGACCGCGGTCGGCCGCCCGCAGTTCTCGGCCGTCCTCGAGACGGCCGAGCGCGCGCACGAGCTGGGCGCCCACGTCTGGGCGGACGGCGGGGTGCGCTACCCGCGCGACGTCGCCCTCGCGCTGGCCGCGGGCGCCGCCTCCGTGATGATCGGCTCCTGGTTCGCCGGCACGATCGAGGCGCCGGGGGAGCTGCGCAGCGACGCGGCCGGCCGGGTCTACAAGGAGAGCTGGGGCATGGCCTCGGCCAAGGCGGTGCAGGAGCGCTTCGACCGCCTCGACGCCTACGAGCTCGCCCGCAAGCGCCTCTTCGCCGAGGGCATCTCCTCCTCCACCATCTACCTCGACCCGTTGCGGCCCTCGGTCGAGGACCTGCTCGACATGATCACCTCGGGGGTCCGCTCGTCCTTCACCTACGCCGGCGCCCGGAGCGTGGCCGACTTCCACGAGCGGGCGCACGTGGGCCTGCAGTCGGCCGCGGGCTACGAGGAGGGCAAGGCGCTGCCGGTCAGCTGGTGAGCGGGCGCCGCGTGCTAGAACCGAGCCCATGACCATCGTCGACAACGCCGTGTACGTCGACGGCCGCCGCATCCGGAACCCCGACTCGCTCGAGGACACCTTCGAGCTGATGCGCGACGAGCACGGCATGGCCTGGATCGGCCTCTACCGCCCGACGCGCGAGGAGGTCGAGGCGGTCGCCGAGGAGTTCGGGCTGCACCCGCTCGCCGTCGAGGACGCGCTCAGCGGGCACCAGCGGGCCAAGCTCGAGCGCTACGACGACGGGCTCTTCGTCGTGCTGCGGCCGGCGCGCTACGCGGACGCCGCCGAGACGGTCGTCTTCGGCGAGCTGCACGTCTTCGTCGGCCCCGATTTCGTGGTCACCATCCGGCACGCCGACTCCCCGGACCTCGCCCGCGTGCGCCGCCGCCTGGAGGAGGATCCGGCCCTCCTCGCCCGCGGGCCCGAAGCGGTGCTCTACGCGATCCTCGACCAGGTCGTCGACGAGTACGCGCCGGTGGTGTTCGGCGTCCAGGGCGACGTGGACGAGATCGAGGACCAGCTCTTCGGCGACGACTCCGACGACGGGCTCTCCGAGCGCATCTACCGGCTCTCGCGCGAGGTCATCCACTTCCAGCGCTCGGTGCAGCCGCTGACCGCCCTGCTGCACGAGCTGCTGCAGGAGTCGACGCCCGTGGAGGGGGAGCCCTCGCCCTCGCCGGAGCGGATCGAGCTGCGCCGCTCCCTCCGCGACGTGCTCGACCACACCATCCGCGTGACGGAGGCGGTCGACTCCCTGCGCGCGATCCTCGACAAGGCGCTCACGGTGCACTCGACGCTCGTCTCGCGCCGGCAGACCGAGACCGGGCTCGCCCAGAACGACGTGGTCCGCAAGATCTCCTCGTGGGCGGCGATCCTCTTCGCCCCGACCCTCGTGGCCGGCATCTACGGGATGAACTTCGACGACATGCCGGAGCTGCACTGGCGCCTCGGCTACCCCTGGGCGCTGGGCCTGATGGTGCTGTTCGGCTTCGCGCTCTACGCGGTGTTCAAGCGGAAGAAGTGGCTCTGAGCCGCGGCATCGGAGCACGCCCGGCGGCGCTCCGCGGCGGGTAGACTCGGCGCCACAATGGACGACCCTCCCTCTGCGCATCCGGCCTGTTCCGCTCACTGCAGTGCTCCTCGGACTCCCGCTCGCCGCTCACGGTCCGCCGCTCCGCCGGCCCGCCCCGTCCGGCCCTCCTCGCACCTCCCTCTCGTGACCGGGGGCGACCACCGTGGGAACTGAGTGGCTCCTCCTCGGCGTCGGCCTGCTGCTGACCCTGGGCACCGGCGTCTTCGTCGCCAGCGAGTTCGCGCTGGTGAACCTCGACCGGGCCGATCTCGAAGCCCGTCGCGACCGCGGCGAGACGCGCCTGGGCATGACCATCGCGGCCCTGCGCGTCACCTCCACGCACCTCTCGAGCGCGCAGCTGGGCATCACCCTCACGACGCTGCTCACCGGCTACACGATGGAGCCCGCCCTCTCGACGCTGCTCCAGGAGCCGTTCAGCGGATTCGGCATCCCGGAGGAGGCGCTCGCGCCGGTCATGACGGTGGTCGCCATCGTCATCGCGACCCTGCTGTCGATGATCCTCGGCGAGCTGGTCCCCAAGAACTTCGCCCTCGCTCTGCCGCGGGCGACCGCGAAGCTCGTCGTGCCGCTGCAGACCGCGTTCACGACGGTGTTCCGCCCGGCCGTCGCCCTGCTGAACGGCAGTGCGAACGCCCTGCTGCGCCTGGTCGGCATCGAGCCGAAGGAGGAGCTCTCGGGCGCCCGCAGCGCCGAGGAGCTCTCGAGCCTCGTGCGCCACTCCGCCAGCGCCGGACTGCTCGAGGAGGACACGGCCGACCTGCTCGGGCGCACCCTCCGCTTCTCCGCCCTCACCGCGGGCGACGTGATGACGCCGCGCCTGCGCCTGTCGACGGTCGAGCGCGCGAGCACCGCGCAGGACGTGCTCGACCTCGCCCGAACCACCGGGTTCTCGCGCTTCCCGATCACGGACGACGACATCGACGACATCGTCGGAGTCGTGCACGTCAAGCAGGCCGTCGCCGTGCCCCGCGGCAAGAGGTCCGACGTGCCGGTCACGGCGCTGCGCTCCGAGCCGCTCCGCGTCCCCGAGACCATGAAGCTCGACGTGCTGCTCACGGAGCTGCGCGGACGCGGCTTCCAGCTCGCGGTCGTCGTCGACGAGTACGGCGGGACGGCGGGCGTCGCCACGCTCGAGGACCTGGTCGAGGAGCTGGTCGGCGAGGTCGCCGACGAGCACGACCGCTCCCGGGCCGACGTCGTCAAGCTCCCCGGCTCCACCACCTTCCCCGGCATGCTCCGCCCCGACGAGGTCCTCGACCGCGCCGGCGTGCACATCCCCGAGGAGGGGCCCTACGAGACGGTCGCCGGATTCGTGATGAGCGAGCTCGGCCGCCTCCCCGCCGTCGGCGACCGGGTCGACGTCGAGGGCGGATCTCTGCGCGTCGAGCGCCTGGACGGCCGCCGCATCGACCGCCTCCGCTTCACGCCCGACCCCGACGCGGATCCCGACGGGATCCCCGACCCGCTCGCCGACGTCGCCCGCGGACACCGCGGACGGAAGGAGTCCGACGATGAGTGACTGGGCCGGAATCGCCTGGCTCGTGGTGCTCCTCGCCGCGAACGCCTTCTTCGTCGGAGCGGAGTTCGCGGTCATCTCCGCGCGCCGCTCCCAGATCGAGCCCCTCGCGGAGAGCGGACGCCGCAGCGCGATCACCGCGCTCGCCGCGATGGAGCACGCCACACTGATGCTCGCGACCACGCAGCTGGGCATCACCGTCTGCTCGCTGCTGATCCTCAACGTGAGCGAGCCGGCGATCCACCACCTGCTCGAGGTGCCGCTGCACGCCGTCGGCATCCCCGACGAGCTCTCCGGCACCGTCGCCTTCGTCATCACGCTGCTGATCGTGTCGTTCCTGCACGTGGTGCTCGGCGAGATGGTCCCCAAGAACATCTCGTTCTCGATGCCCGACCGCGCCGTGCTCCTCCTGGCGCCGCCGCTCGTCGCCATCGCCCGGGTCCTCCGCCCGATCATCGTCGCCCTCAACGCGGTCTCGAACGGAGTGCTCCGCCTCTTCAAGGTGGAGCCCAAGGACGAGGCGAACAGCACCTTCACGCTCGAGGAGGTGCAGACGATCGTCGACCAGTCCACCCGCGAGGGCACGCTCCGCGACTCGACCGGGACCCTCCTCGCCGCGTTCGAGTTCACCGAGAAGAAGGTCCACGACGTCGCCCTGCCCCTCGACGGGATCGTCAGCCTCCCCAACGGAGCGACCCCCGCCGACGTCGAGCGCGCCGTCGCCAAGCACGGCTTCTCGCGCTACGTGATCCTCGGCGAGGACGGCACCCCCGAGGGCTACATCCACCTCAAGGACGTCCTCGACCTCGACGGCGACACGGAGGGCGCCAAGTTCCGCCTCCCCGTCCCCGCCAAGCGCATCCGCCAGCTCGCCTCGATCTTCGAGGCCACCGACCTCGAGGACGCCCTCGCGATCATGCGGCGCACCGGCGCCCACCTCGCCCGGGCGTTCGACGAGCAGGGCCGCGCCACCGGAGTGCTGTTCCTCGAGGACATCATCGAGGAGCTCGTCGGCGAAGTCGACGACGCCACCCGCCGCTAGGCGCGGGCCGCGGAGGGGCCGTCTGCGGCGTTGTCGTCGGGCGCGATACCGCCGGTATCGCTTCCTCCTCCGCCTTGCATCCGACCCCTCCGCGGCCCGCGCCCGCGGGTGCTGGAGGCGGCGTTGTCGTCGGGCGCGGTACCGCCGGTATCGCTTCCTCCTCCGCCTTGCATCCGACCCCTCCTCGGCCCGCGCCCGCGGGTGCTGGAGGGGGCGTTCGCGGCGTTGTCGTCGGGCGCGGTACCGCCGGTACCGCTTCCTCCTCCGCCCAGCGACTGCCCCTCCAGCACCCGCGCCCCCCTGGAGAAAGGGGAGAGGGGTGCGGCTGCGCCGGCACCAGTGCGCTGCGCCGGCACCAGTGCGCTGCGCCGGCACCAGTGCGCTGCGCCGGCACCAGTGCGGCAGCGGCGGCACCGGGCGGCTCCGTCGCAGGGCGACGTAGGGTGGCGGGATGGGTGAGCGGGTCGGGACGGCGGAGGCGGCGCGGAGCATCAGGGTGCCGCGGGAGGACGACGACAAGTACACGCGCGGGGTGCTGGGGATCGCGACCGGGTCGGAGCGGTACCCGGGAGCGGCGGTGCTCGGCGTCGAGGCGGCGGTGCGGACGGGAGTCGGCATGGTCCGCTACCTCGGACCGGAGCGGCCCGCGGGACTGGTGCTCGCCCGGCGGCCGGAGGTCGTGACCGCGGTGGGACGCGTGCAGGCCTGGCTCGTCGGCTCCGGCACCAGCGCCGAGGACCGCAGCGACGAGGAGCGGCGCACCCTGATCGAGCAGCTGCACTCGGGAGTCCCGGTGGTGCTCGACGCGGGCGCGCTCGACCTGATCGA
>NZ_PSUU01000059.1:0-15784 GCF_002932015.1 Rathayibacter sp. AY1H3 | reverse complement strand
CACCCCCGCGGGTCGTCAGCCCTTGGTGGCGCCGGCGAGGAGGCCGCGGACGAAGAACCTCTGGAGGGAGAAGAACACGATGAGCGGCACGATGATCGAGATGAACGCGCCGGCCGTGAGCAGCTCCCACGATTGGCCGTAGGAGCCGGTGAGGTCCTGCAGCGCCTTCGTGATCGGCAGCCCTTGTCCGGAGGTGAAGACCGTCGCGACCAGCAGGTCGTTCCAGACCCAGAGGAACTGGAAGATGCCGAAGGAGGCGATGGCGGGGACCGAGAGCGGGAGCACGATGCGGAAGAAGATCTGGCCGTGTCCGGCGCCGTCCACTCGTGCCGCTTCGATGACCTCGCCGGGGATCTCGGAGATGAAGTTGTGGAGCATGAAGATCGCGAGCGGGAGCGCGAAGATCGTGTGCGCGATCCACACCTTCGCGTAGGAGCCGTCCAACCCGTTCACCCCGAGGCCGGGGAGGATGTAGAGCCCTCCGATGCGCAGGCCGTCCGAGAACAGCTGCAGCAGCGGCACGAGCGCCATCTGGATGGGGACGATCTGGAGTGAGAACACGAGGACGAAGAGCGTGTTGCGGCCCTTGAAGTCGATCCAGGCGAACGCGTAGGCGGCGAGGCTGGCGATCGTGATCGGGATCAGCGCCGCCGGCAGCGTGATGACCAGCGAGTTCACGAACGCCTTGCCCAGGGTCAGGCTGTCGCCGGAGTTGAGCGCGTTCGCGTAGTTGTCGAGGGTGAAGCCGGGGTTGGCGAAGATCGTCCACCAGCCGGTCGTCTTGATGTCGTTCGCGGGGCGGAACGACGAGATGAACAGACCGAGGGTGGGGACGGTCCAGATGACGGCGATGATCAGCGCGGCGAGGGTGGCGCCGCGCGACGTCGTCGCCTTCTTCACCTTGCCGCTGGCCGCCTCGATCCTGGACTCGCCGCGGGCGAGCGCGCGCTCGGTGCTGCGGTCGACCGGAACCTGGATCGGAGTGGGCGTGACGCTCATCGGATCTCCCTCTGCTTGGCGAGCTGGCGGGCGTTGTAGACGACGATCGGGAGCACGAGCAGGAACAGGATGACCGCGAGGGCCGCGCTGTAGCCGCTGCGGGCGCCGAGCTGGAACTGGCGGACCATCTCGAACGCGAGGACCGTGGTGTCGGAGCGGCCGCCGGTCATCGCCGAGACGATGTCGAAGACCTTCAGCGACGCGATCGAGATCGTCGTGAGGACGACCACGATCGAGGAGCGGATGCCGGGGACGGTGACGTTCCAGAAGGACTGCCACGCGCTGGTGCCGTCGAGCGAGGCCGCTTCGAGCTGCTCGGAGGGGACGCCCTTGATGGCGGCGGAGAGCACCGTCATGGCGAATCCGGCCTGGGTCCAGATGAGGACGACGACGAGGAACAGCGTGTTCCACGGCTCGAGTCCCAGCCAGTCGACCGGCGGGGCGCCGAAGGCGGTGAGGATGCCGTTGAGGAGGCCGATCTGCTCGCCCTGGCGCACGTCGTAGAAGAACTTGAAGATGATCGACGCGCCGACGAACGAGATCGCCATCGGCATGAAGACCAGCAGCTTGAAGAACTTCTCGCCGCGGCTCTTGTCGATGAAGACCGCGTAGGCGAGACCGATCGCGGTCGCCGTGATGGGGGCCAGGAGCACCCAGACCACCGTGTTCAGGAAGGCGGTGATGCCGTCGGGGCTGGTGAAGACCCAGACGAAGTTGTCGATGCCGGCGAATCCGGAGCCGTCGTTCTTCATGAACGCGTTGATGGCCGTCGTGATCGTCGGGTAGATCAGGCCGATGAGGATGAAGAAGGCGGCCGGTGCCATGAACGCGATGAGCTGGAGTCCGTAGCCCGCGCCTTTGCGGGACCGGAAGTCGAGCAGGAACAGCGCGCCGCCGATGACGGCGGCCACCACCGCGACCCAGAGGACGGAGTTGTAGAGGCCGAAGACCAGCAGGAGGACGACCGGCAGGACGACCGTGACCGCGAGCCGGAGGACCGTGTAGCCGGTGCCGCGGCGGGGCGCGATCTCGACGAAGAAGAGGATGAGCGCCACCACGGCCGCGAAGGCCAGGAGGATGAGCGGGATCTGCGCGAGCGGCGGGATTCCCGCCAGCCATTGGAAGAACCCCGAGATGGTGATGGGGGACATGGACGCCCTTTCGAGTGCGACTCTGGACTCAGGAGGGGCCCGGCCCCGGGATCCGTGGATCCGGGGGCCGGGCCGTCACAGCTGAGCCGCCACTCGGGAGCGGCGGCTCTGCTCCGCTGCTAGGAGGTGTAGCCGGCCTGGATCTCCTCGAGCGCCTGGTCGGTGCTCGTGCCGTCGATCCAGTCGACCATGCCCTTGAAGAAGCTGTCCGAGCCCACTGCCTTCGGCATGAGGTCGGACGCGTCGAAGCGGAACGTGGTGTCCGGGTTCTGGAGGATCGCGATGGAGTCCTTCAGGACGTCGCTGCCCGCGTTGGCCGGGTCGAGACCGGTGTTCGCGGAGATGACGCCGCCGAGGGAGACGCGGCTGTTGGCCCAGTCGGCGCTGGCCAGGTACTCCTGGACCTTCGCGGTGTCCTCGTCGTTCGAGAACGCGGCGACCATCTCGCCACCACCGGTGACGGCCTGGGCGTCGTCGGCCTTGACCGGCGGGGTGAGGAAGGCCCACACGTCGCCGTCCTCGGCCACGTTGGCGCCGGCCGAGGTCAGGAAGCCCTCGAAGAACGAGGCCTGGTGGGTCAGCGCGCAGGTGCCGTTCGCCATGTTCTGGGCGACGTCGCCGAAGGCGGTGGAGTTGATCGACTTCACATCGCCGTAGCCGGCGTTGACGAGGGTCGGGTCGAGGAGGATCGATCCGACGGAGTCGAACGCGGACTTGATGGCCGGGTCGGTGAAGGGGGTGTCGCCCGCGACCCAGGAGTCGTAGACGTCGGGGCCGGCCTCGCGGAGGACGGCGTCCTCGATCCAGTCGGTTCCGGGCCAGCCGGAGGCCTCACCGGAGTTGAAGCCCGCGCACCAGGACGGTCCGCCGGTCTTCTCGGCGATCGTCTTGCCGAGCGCCTCCATCTCGTCCCACGTCGTGGGAACGGAGACGCCCCACTCCTTGAACTTGGCCGGGGAGTACCAGATGTAGCCCTTGACGGACGCCATCAGCGGCGCGCCGTACTGGGTGCCGTCGACCTGGCCGTACTTCTGCCAGTCCTCGGACCAGTTCTGCTTGACGTTGGCGAGGGCGCCCTCGGGGAGCTCCTGCACCTTGCCGGAGGCGACGGTGTCGGCGAGCAGACCCGGCTGCGGGAAGATCGCGAGGTCGGGGGTGTCGCCACCCTGGACCTTGATGCCGATCTGCTTCTCGAACTCCTTGTCGCCCGTGTACTTGATCTCGATGCCGCTCTCCTTCTCCCAGTCCGCCCAGGACTGCTCGAGAAGGGTGGCCTCGTCGCCGTTGATGGTGCCGTAGACGTTGACGACGCCGTCGGCGGTGCCGACCGTGCCGGCCGAGCTGCCGCCGCCGGCGTTCGGGTCGTTGGGGTCACTGCTGCTGGAGCAGCCCGCGAGTGCGATGCCGGCCGCTGCCAGAACGGCGACCGGGACGGTGATACGGCGGTGCAGGGATGACCGCATTCTTCCTCCTCATTGAGTGGTGGAACCAGCCGAGCAGGCCGCTCCTCGCCGATCGGGATCGGGAGGCTGTGGCGGCTCGAAGCGTGTGCCGCGACGACTCGGATGCTGGTGATGGCGATGCCAGGAGGAACTCCGAGCGGATCACCGGATTCGTGTGGGTGGGCTCCCACGGAGGGAAACCTTTCCACAAGAACGATGAAAGCACAACGCCGGTGATAGAGCGCTCTCTGAGATAACGATTCGGCGTCAGAACAGCGATCGCGGCGGCCGGGCCGGGCGGAGGTCGATCTCGGCGCGACGCCCGGCCGCCGGGCGGGGTATAACTTCCTGGAACCGTTTCCAGCATCGAGGCCGGACGGTCGGGAGGAACGCCGTGCCAGGCATCGAAGAGGTGGCCGAGCTCGCAGGAGTGTCGAAGGCGACGGTCTCGCGCGCGCTCAGCGGCCGGGGCTACGTCTCCGCGGGGACGAAGCAGCGCGTCGAGCGCGCCGCGACGAGCCTGGGCTACGTCGTCTCCGCCAACGCCTCCAGCCTCGTCACCGGCCGCAGCAACAACATCGCCGTGATCATCCCGATCATCAACCAGTGGTTCTTCGCCGGGATCATCGAGGGCATCGAGCGCGCCCTGCTCGCCGCCGGCTACGACCTGCTCCTCTACAACATCGACAAGCACCTCGACGCCCGCCGGAGCGTGTTCGAGTACTACCTCGTCCGCAAGCGCGTCGACGCGATCGTCGCCGTCACCCTCGAGATATCGCCGCACGAGACGGAGGCGCTCCTCGCCCTGGGCAAGCCCATCGTCGGCATCGGCGGCGAGCTCCCCGGCATCCCCACCTTCAGCATCGACGACGTCGCCGCCTCCCGCCTCGCCACGGAGCACCTGCTCTCCCTCGGCCATGAGCGGGTCGTCCACATCGGCGGGCTCGCGGAGGAGGAGATGGACTTCCACGTCCACACGCAGCGCCGCGACGGCTTCCGCCAGGCGCTCGCCGCCGCCGGCCTCGAGCCGGGCGCGCAGGACATCGTGCCCACCACCTTCGACATCCCCGGCGGGCACAGCGCCGGACGGCAGGTCCTCGGCGACCCGCGGACCCGGCCGACGGCGATCTTCGCCGCCTCCGACGAGATCGCGATCGGGATCATCCTCGCGGCGCGCGAGCTCGGCCTCTCGGTGCCCGAGGACGTCTCCGTCATCGGGATCGACGACCACCCCCTCGCCGAGCTCTTCGGTCTCAGCTCGATCCGCCAGGACCCGCGTCAGCAGGGCGAGCTCGCGGTCGCGCTGGTGCTGGACGCGCTGGCCGCCCTCGGTCGCGGCGAGCCCCCTCCCCCGGCCCGCCACACGCTGATCCCCGCCTCGCTGGTGATCCGCACCAGCACCTCGGCGCCGCGGGGAGCGAGAATCGGAGCATGAGCGACTCCGACACCCCCACCGTCCGCGACGTCCCCGAGCGGTCCCGCTTCGTGATCGAGGTCGGCGGCACCCCGGCCGGCTTCGCCGCGTACACCCGCCAGGGCGACGAGGTGACGCTCACCCACACCGTCGTCGACGACGCGTGGGAGGGCCACGGCCTCGGGAGCATCCTCGCGCGGGCCGCGGTCACCGCGATCACGGAGGCGGGCGGCACGGTCGTCCCGCGCTGCCCCTTCGTCGCGGCCTGGCTGCGCAAGCACCCGGACGTCGACGCCCGGGTCCGCTGGCCCGAGGACTGACTCACTCCGGGGGCGTCCTGCTCCCGATCTCCTGGAGCGCCCAGGTGTTGCCGTCCGGATCGGCGAAGTACGCGTACTGCACGCCGCCCAGGTCCTGGACCTCGCTGATCTCGAGCGAGCGGCCGACGAGCTCCGCGCGAGCGGCGGGGATGTCGTCGACGACGAGGTGGAGGGAGCGGACGACGCCCTCCTCCGGACCGGGGCCCATCCCGCTGCCGACCACGATCGAGCAGGCCGAGCCGGGCGGGGTGAGCTGGACCACGCGCATCGCGGCGGAGGGCCGCACGTCGTGGTCGAGGTGGAAGCCCATCACCTCCGTGTAGAAGGCGACCGCGCGGTCGACGTCGCTGACGGGGAGGGGGACGAGCTCGAGTCGCATCTGCACGCGACCAGTGTGCCGCGCGGCGGAACCGTGCGGGAGGGGGTCAGTCGCGCGGGCCGACGACGAGGCGCTCGTGCATGATCTCGACGGCGCGCTCGAGGACGCGGCGGTCCTCCGGAGTCAGATCGGCGAAGATCGGCGTCAGCGCGTCGCCGAGGTCGGTCCGCCAGGCGTTCAGCGCGTCCGCGCCGGCGGGAGCCAGGCGGATCTGCCAGGCGCGCGCGTCGAGGGGATCGGCGATGCGGTCGAGCCAGCCGGTCTCGACGAGGTTCTTCACGATCTTGGTCATCGTGGGCTGCGAGACGCGGCTCTGGGAGGCGAGCTCCCCCAGGCGCATCGGGCCCATCGAGAGGAGCACCGAGAGCGTGCGCCAGACGGCCTGCGACTCCTGGTTGCCGGTCGCCTGGGCGGCGAGGCGGGTGATCCGGTGCGTCACCGAGACGAAGTCGCTCAGGAGCTCGCTGAGCGAGACCTCGCTGGGCGGGACGTCGCGGGCGGGGAGCCCGGCGAGCAGATCGTGAGCAGTCACGCTCCGATCCTAGGGGCGCGCGCCGCCAACGGCCGGGAACGACGAAGGGCGCCGCCTCCGAGGAGACGACGCCCTGCGTCTGCAGGCGTGCCTGCGTCACCCTGACGAGCGACCGACCGGAGCCGGCACCCGCGACGGGTGAAGGGGATTACTTGACGGTGACGGTCGCGCCGGCGCCCTCGAGCTGAGCCTTGGCCTTCTCGGCGGTCTCCTTGTTGACGGCCTCGAGGACCGCCTTGGGGGCACCGTCGACGAGCGCCTTCGCCTCACCGAGGCCGAGGCTGGTGAGGGCGCGCACCTCCTTGATGACCTGGATCTTCTTCTCGCCGGCGGCCTCGAGCACGACGTCGAACTCGGTCTGCTCCTCGACCTCTTCGGCGGGGGCGGCCGGGCCGGCCACACCGGCGGCGGCGACGGGCGCCGCAGCGGTGACCTCGAAGACCTCTTCGAACTTCTTGACGAACTCCGAGAGCTCGATGAGCGTGAGCTCCTTGAAGGCCTCGATGAGCTCGTCCTGCGTGAGCTTTGCCATGATTTTTCTCCTTGTTTTTCTTTGTCTACGAACCGCGCGCGCACTGCTTCCCGGAAGGGGAAGACGTCAGCTCGCGGACTCCTGCTTCTCGCGCAGCGCCTCGACCGTGCGAACGGCCTTCGAGAGCGGAGCGTTGAACAGATATGCGGCGCCGAACAGCGAGGCCTTGAAGGCGCCGGCGAGCTTGCCGAGCAGAACTTCGCGGGACTCGAGGTCGGCGAGCTTGCCCACCTCTTCTGCGGTCAGCGGGTTACCGTCGAAGTAACCGCCCTTGACCACGAGGAGAGGGTTTGCCTTGGCGAAGGCACGCAGCGACTTCGCGACGGCGACAGGGTCGCCGTGCACGAACGCGATGGCCGAGGGGCCAGCGAGCTCGTCGTCGAAGGACGAGATACCGGCGTTGTTCGCCGCGATCTTGGTCAGCGTGTTCTTCACCACGGCGTAGGTTGCGTGCTCACTGATGTCCTTGCGCAGCGTCTTGAGCTGAGCAACAGTGAGACCGCGGTACTCGGTCAGCAGAACGGCCGTCGAGCTCTGGAACTTCTCCGTGAGTTCGGCAACCGAGGCTTCCTTGTTCGCCATGGCTACTCCTGTGAATTCTCGTGCCGGTAGCCCGAAGGCAGGCAAAGAAAAAAGCTCCGGCACAGGGGCGCGGAGCTTCGGGATCGCGGTGAGGCGGAACTGAACTCGTGCACCTGCGCGGGCAATTCGCTTCGCGAATCCTTCGTCCGGTGGCGATCCGCGGGGCCGGGGCCCTGCTCGTGCGCACACCGGAAACCGGCGGTCTTTGGCTTCGGGAAGCGTACGTCATCGCGGCGCGCGGGCGCAAGTCGAGGAGGAGGGTCCTCGCGCGGGATGCTGGAGGCATGACCGGCCCGACCCCCGACTCCGCCCGCGACGTCGACTCCGCGATCGCCTCGGTGGAGGGCGAGCTCAGCACCCTCTTCAACCGTGTGCGGGCGGCGATGCGCTCCTACGCCGAGCGTCTCCACCCGGAGCTGACGCCACTGGGCTACAAGACGATCTCGGCGCTCGAGCGCCGCGGACCCGTGCACTCGGGCGTGCTGGCCGAGCTCCTCGAGATGGACAAGTCGGCGCTCAGCCGCCAGATCACGGCGCTCGACCGCCTCGGCTTCCTCGAGCGCACCCCCGACCCGCAGGACGGCCGCGCCACGATCCTCTCGGTGACTCCGGCGACCGCCGCGCGGCTGCGCGAGATCCGCAGCTCGAACCAGGCGCTGATGCACGAGGAGCTGCGCAGCTGGGCGCTCGCCGACGTCGAGCTCTTCGCCTCTCTCCTGCACAGGATCAACGACCTCGACATCTGACGCTTAGCACCCCGTCCGTTCGGGGACAATCGCCGGACGCCGCCCGCTCGACTGCGTAGTTTCGGAGGCGATGGACCAGCACTCCTCCTCTCTCCTCCCCCACGACGTCGACGGCGCGCTCGGCTTCGCGCGCGGTCTGAGCGCCGACGCGCCCCGGCCCGGCACCGGTCGCACCGCCGAGCTGCACGGTCTCCTCGAGCGCCTGGCTCGGCACGACCTCGGCGTCGCGCGCGCGGTGGAGCCGCACCTCGACGCTCTCGCGATCCTCGGCGAGGCGGAGCTCGACCCGTCCGGACTCGGAGTCGCCGCCGACGCCGCCTGGGGGGTCTTCGCGGCCGAGGGCGGCGGGGATCCTCTGGTCGCGCGCGAGAGCGACGGCGACTGGCTGCTCGACGGAGTGAAGCCCTGGTGCTCGCTGGCCGACCGCCTCGACGCCGCCCTCGTCACCGCCCACGTCGGGGACGCCTCCGGCGAGCGCCGCCTCTTCGCCGTGGCGCTGCGCGACGGGACGGCGACGCCGGAGCAGGACGCCTGGCACGCGCGGGGCCTGACGGAGGTGCCCAGCGGACCGGTCCGCTTCTCCGGCACCCGCGCCGTCCCCGTGGGGGACGCCGGCTGGTACCTCTCGCGGCCCGGCTTCGCCTGGGGCGGCATCGGCGTCGCCGCCTGCTGGCACGGCGGAGCCCTCGGAGTCGCGGCTGCCGTCGCGGCAGCGGCAGCCCGACGCGAGGACCCGCACCTCCTGGCCCACCTCGGAGCGATCGACACGGCGCTCTCCGCGTCGCGCCGGGCGCTGGACGAGGCCGCCGCGGCGGTCGACGCGGGCGAGGCCGACGGCCCCCGCGGCTCACTGCTCGCCAAGCGCGTGCGGGCGAGCGTCGCCGGAGCGGTCGAGGAGATCCTGCTCCGCGCCGGCCGCGCGCTCGGCCCGGCTCCGCTCGCCCTCGACGCCGAGCACGCCAAGCGCGTCGCCGACCTCGCGCTCTACGTCCGCCAGCACCACGCCGAGCGCGACGACGCCGCTCTCGGCCGCGCCGTGCTCGCCTCGGGCGAGGCGGCCTCCTGGTGAGCCGGCCCTTCGACGGGCGCCTCGAGGGCACTCCTCTCGAGCGCTGGACCGCGGACGGCCGCCGCGACCGCCTCCCGGAGCTGACCCTGCCCGACGGGATCCGGCGCGTCCTGGTGGTCGTGGCGCACGCCGACGACGAGACCCTCGGCTGCGGCGGCACCATCGCGCTCGCGCGTCGGCGCGGGATCGCGGTCGACGTCGTCGTCGTGACCGACGGAGCCGCGGCCCATGGGGAGCGGGACGCGGACCTCGCTGCCGAGCGCCGGCGGGAGGCCTCGGACGCACTGGCGGAGCTCGGCCCCGGCATCGGGCTCGCCTTCCTCGACGTGCCGGACTCGGCGACCCCGGAGCACCACGAGCGCATCGCACGCGAGGTGCGCGAGCGGGCGGCCGGCGCCCCCGGGACCGTCCTGCTCCTCTCCACCTGGACCGGGGACGGGCACCGGGACCACCGCGTGGTCGGCGAGATCTGCGCGGAGGTCGCGCGCGAGCTCGGGCAGCCGCTGCTCGCCGCGCCGATCTGGCTGTGGCACTGGGCGGTCCCGGAGGACCCCGAGGTGCCGTGGGGCGACCTCGTGCGCCTGCCGCTCGACGACGAGCTGCTCGAGCGCACCCGCCGTGCCCGCTCCCGCTATCCCAGCCAGACCCGCCCCGGGCCCGACGGGACCGGTCCGGTGCTCCATCCGCTCTTCCTGCGCACCTTCACCGGGGACGACCGGCTGGTGAGGATCGCATGAGCTACTTCGACGAGCTGTACGCCCGCCACGAGGACCCGTGGGGGTACACGAGCCGCTGGTACGAGCAGCGCAAGCGCGCCCTGACCCTCGCGAGCCTGCCGGAGCAGCGCTACGGCTCCGTGCTGGAGATCGGCGCCTCGATCGGCGTGCTGGCCGAGGCGCTGGCCGACCGGGCCGACCGCCTGCTGGCGATCGACGTGTCGAGCGCCGCCGTCGAGCGCGCCGCCCGCCGCCTCGCTCCGCTCGAGCACGTGCGGGTCGAGCACC
Source organism: Rathayibacter sp. AY1H3 (assembly GCF_002932015.1). NCBI lineage: Bacteria > Bacillati > Actinomycetota > Actinomycetes > Micrococcales > Microbacteriaceae > Rathayibacter > Rathayibacter sp. AY1H3. The sequence goes on along the minus strand of NZ_PSUU01000059.1, from coordinate 5,614 downwards.
ACGACATCACCCGCGGCGTGCCGGAGGGTCCGTTCGACCTGGTCGTGCTCTCGGAGGTCGGCTACTACCTCGGCGACGCCCTCCCCGGCGTGCTGCGCACCATCCGCGACGCCCTCGCCCCCGCGGGGGAGCTCGTCACCGTGCACTGGCGGCATCCGATCGAGGGGCTCGCTCTGGACGGCGACGCCGTGCAGTCCGCCGTGGCGGAGCTGGGCCTGCACCGCCTCGCCCGCCACGAGGAGGAGGACGTCCTGCTCGAGGTCCACGCCCGCGACTCCCGCTCGGTCGCCCGCCGGACGGGGCTGGTGTGAGCCGGCTCGCGCAGGTGCTGGTCGTCGTCCCGGCCCTCGACGAGGAGGAGCGGATCGGCGGCCTGATCGCCTCCGTCCGGGCGAGCGCGACCCACCTCGCCCATCGGGCGCCCGGAATCGGGATGCGCCTCGTGGTCGCCGCGGACGGCTGCTCCGACGCGACCGTCGAGCGGGCCCGTGCCGCCGGCGCCGAGGTGCTGGAGCTCGCCCGCTGCGGAGTCGGCGCCGCCCGCTCCGCCGGGATCGCGCACGCCCTCTCCTCCGTCGCTGCTCCGCTCGAGCAGGTGTGGATCGCCAACACCGACGCCGACACCGTGGTCCCCCGCGACTGGCTGGCCGCCCACGTCGAGCACTCCCGACGGCACGACGCGCTGCTCGGCACGGTCCGGCCCGACCCGGCCGACCTCTCCCCCGGTGCCTACTCGCGCTGGCGAGACGTCCGCGCGCGGGAGGAGTCGATCGGCAGCATCCACGGCGCGAACCTCGGCGTCCGCGCGAGCGCATACCTCGCGGCGGGCGGCTTCGGCCGGGAGCCGCTGCACGAGGACGTCCTGCTCGTCGAGCGGCTGCGCGCGAGCGGCGCCCGGGTCGGAGCGACGGACCGCGGCGAGGTGGTCACCTCCGGCCGCCGCGACAACCGGGTCGAGGGCGGCTACGGCCACTACCTCCACGCTCGCTTCCCGTCCGAGACGTCTCCGGCCTGCGGCTGAACCGGGTACACGCGCACGCGGAACACGATGCGAGGGGTCCCTGTCAATGGTCGGGCCGTGGTTTGTCATGGATTGCGCAGGAGAGTCAAATGGGTGTCGAGCACGACCCGGTGCTCTCCGATGGAAGGGTCACCGCATGAATCCCCGCCTCGTCCTGCTGGCACTGGTCGCCTTCACCGCCTACGTGTTCGGCTCCCGCGCCGGCCGCGGCCGCTACGAAGAGCTGCGCCACCTCGCACTCGGCGTGTGGAACGACCCGGCCACGAAGAAGACCCGCAAGAAGCTCAAGAAGACCTCCAAGCGCGAGGCCAAGCAGCTCACCGCCATCGCGAGCAAGGCCCGCGACAAGGTGCAGCGCCGCCTCCGCTGACCCCCGCTTCCACGACTCACAGGACACCGGCCCGCCGGTGTCTCCGCTCGCATCGGAACGGCCGATCGAGCACGAACTGAAGGAGAAACCTCATGGGCATCATCAGCTGGATCATCCTCGGCCTCATCGCCGGGGCGCTCGCCAAGCTCATCCTCCCGGGCAAGCAGGGCGGCGGATGGATCATCACGATCGTCCTCGGCATCGTGGGCGCGCTGCTCGGCGGCTTCCTCAGCACGCTGTTCGGCATCCAGGACGCCGTCAACGGCATCAACATCGTGAGCATCATCGTCTCCGTCGTCGGTGCGATCGTCGTCCTCCTCATCTACGGCGCGATCGTCGGCCGCAAGTCCCGCGCGTAAGTCGCGCTCCCCGAAGGCCCCCGGCATCCGTGCCGGGGGCCTTCGGCGTTCCCGGAGCGGGCGCACCTCTGCTCAGGGGATCCGACTCCTCCTCCGCGGGGAAGCTGGATGTCCGCCGAGCGCGCAAGGGGTTGATGCTGAGAGCCGCAGGCGATGGACTGGAGGCACGACGGCGCGGCTCCACTGCGCCTTCGCCCCGACGAAAGGACGTACTCGCTCATGAGCGACGACACCGCAACGGTCCCCACGATCACCCTGAACAACGGCGTGGAGATCCCGCAGCTGGGCTTCGGCGTGTTCCAGATCGACCCGGCCGAGACCAAGGACGCGACCCTGGCGGCCCTCGAGGTCGGCTACCGCCACATCGACACCGCCGAGATGTACGGCAACGAGGCGGGCGTCGGCGAGGCCGTCCGCGCCTCCGGCCTCGACCGCTCCGAGGTCTTCGTGACCAGCAAGCTCAACAACGGCTTCCACGCCCGCGAGGACGCTCTCGCCGCGATCGACGTCACCCTCGGCGAGCTGCAGTTCGACTACGTCGACCTCTTCCTCATCCACTGGCCGCTCCCGAACGTGGGCGACTACCTGGAGACCTGGAAGGCGATGGAGGAGATCTACCGCAGCGGCAAGGCGAAGGCGATCGGCGTCTCCAACTTCCAGACCAACCACCTCAACCGGCTCCGCGCCGAGGCGACCATCGTCCCGGCCGTGAACCAGATCGAGGTGCACCCCTACCTCGTGCAGCAGGAGCTCCGCGCCTACGGCACCGAGCACGGCATCGCGACCGAGGCCTGGTCGCCGATCGCGCAGGGCCTCGTCCTCGACGACGACACCATCACCCGCATCGCGCGCAACGTCGACCGCAGCCCGGCGCAGGTCGTGCTCCGCTGGCACATCCAGCGCGGCGACATCGTCTTCCCGAAGTCGGTCACCCGCAAGCGCGTGGAGGAGAACTTCGCCCTCTTCGACTTCGAGCTCGACGACGAGGCGATGACCGACATCACGGCGCTCGACCGCGGCCACCGCACCGGCCCCGACCCCGACACCTTCAACTACATCCCGAGCTGATCCTCGGCTCCACGGAGCGCGCCCGGCCTGCAGTCGTCCTGCGGACCGGGCGCGCTCGTGCGTGGGGCGGCGAGCCGAGCCGCGCACGAACGGGGCGGGTCTCGAGACGCCGCGCTGCCGCTCCTCGACCGGCACGGTCACGGGCCGACCGCACCCCTGCTGATCGAGGAGCGGGCGTAGCCCGCGCATCGGGATCCACCCCACCGACGAACAGCGCGGATCCCGATGCGCCGGGCCCGCGGGTCAGCCCTGCTGCGAGTCGCGCCAGGAGTGCTCGGGGGCGTAGCCGAGGACCTCGCGGGCGTGGTCGATCGAGAGCAGGGTGCCGGTTGTCCCGAGGTCGCCGCGCAGCTCGACGCCGGGGAACACCTCGGCCACCAGCTCGGCGTTGGGGCGCGTCATCACGGTGTCGGCCGCGGCGATGATGAAGCGGTCGAACCCGGTCGTCTCGGCGAGCAGCGCCTTCTCGACCGCCTGCGCTCCATCGCGTCCGTCGATGTAGCCCCAGAGGTTCCACTTGCGCAGCAGCGCGTCGGAGTCGAACGACGGGAACTCGGCGTAGTCGGCCTCGTCCATGACGTTCGAGAAGCGCAGGCCCGTGATCTTCAGGTCCGGGTGCCAGCGGCACAGCTCGATCGCCATCTGCTCCTCGAGGTGCTTGGTGAGCGAGTAGACCGACTCCGGGCGCGCCGGGTACTGCTCGTCGACCGGGATGTAGGGCGGCGGGACGTCGAAGGGCAGGCCCAGCACGGTCTCGCTGGAGGCGTAGACGACGTTGCGGATGCCGGCACGGATCGCTCCGTGGAACGCGTTGAACGTCGCGATCATGTTGTTGTGGAACGTGGCGACGTCGGGCACGAGGCCCGGCGCGGGGATCGCGGCGAGGTGCACGAGCGCGTCGATGCCCTCGTACTGGTCGTTCACCGACTGCAGCGCGTCCACGACCTGGCCGTAGTCGGCGATGTCGATGCGGACGAAGCCCGCGCCGCGGTCCCCCGCACGGTCCAGATTGAAGACCTCGTGCCCGGAGGCGCGGAGGCGGGTGACGACGTGGCGGCCGAGCTTGCCGGATCCACCGGTGACTGCGATTCTCATGCTCGAACGCTAACGGGCCTGAGCGACGAGGGACGAGGGTTGCGGATCAGCTCCGGGCATGGAGCGAGATCGCGCCGCCGACCTCGGGCGTCGTCTCGTCGGCGACGAGCTCCGTCCAGCGGCGGAGCACGGCGGCGCCGGCCGCGTCGTTCACGGCTCCGTCGACGACGAGGACCGGGTAGGGCTTCTCGGGCACGCCCTCTGCGGGCCGCACGTCGACGTGGGCGACGTCGTAGGCGTGCTCGAACAGCCAGTCGGCCATCGCGTAGTCGCTCCGGGAGTCGCCGACCGTGCGCCAGCGCTGCGGGATCGCGCCGGTCGCTCCGAGCAGCTCCACGGCGCGCTGGGCGCCGAGGTCCTTGCCGAGCCGGTTCGACTCGATGTCGGTCGAGATGACGGTCGGGTCGATGCGGAAGTCGACCGTCCCCTCCTCGTTCGGGTACCGGATGCCGCGGCGCTCGACTCCGAGGCCCGCGGCGGTCATGATCTGCAGGGCGTCGGCGTCGAAGACGAGCTGGCGCTCGAGGTAGTCCTCGCTCGGCAGGTCGACCAGCTGCTCGGCCGAGACCATGGCGCGCTTGGTCTCGTCGAAGAAGACCAGGTCGTCGTAGTCGGAGCGGATCATCCGCTCGAGGTCGCGGGCCACCGGCTCGGGGATCGCGAGCGACTCGTCGACGATCGGCTCCGAGGTGCCGCGGTAGTCGACGGTGAACCAGACGGCGCCCTTCTCGCAGACGCAGACGATGCGGGCCTCGGCCGAGACGCCGCGCTCGAGGAGCGCGGGCAGGACCCGCTCGCGCAGGAACGCGTCGGAGCGGCCCGTGTTGAACACGATCGGGATGCCGGCGTTGGCCAGGGTGACGAGGTCGTCGGCGATCTCGGGGATCGAGATCGTGCGCGTGACGGGGCTCGCGATGGGCCCGTCGACGTCGAGGAGCAGGCCGAGCGGAGGGGGTGTGGAGGTCATCGTGTCCCATTCTGCCGTGCCGGGGCCGCTCGACGCCTCCGTGACCGCCTCCGCGCGGGCGGAGCGGTTCAGGAGGCGGGGACGACGAGGGTGCGCTGGGCGGTGGTGCCGTCGGGAGCGAGGACGGCGAGGGTGATCAGGGTCTCGGAGTCGCGGCAGTCGGCGGTGACGGCGGTGTAGCCGGACGCCGCGAGGTCGACGGGCTCGCCCGCGCTCGCGTCGGTGGTGCCGACGGCCAGGCGGGCGGTGGCGCCTCCGCTCGTCTCCCACGACAGGGCGAGCGGGACGGAGGCGGTGCGGTCGCCCTCGCAGTCGACGGAGGCGGGGGTGGAGGCGAAGGAGACGATCGCGGGAGGAGCGTCGGATCCGGTGCCCGGCTCGGTGCCGGACGGAGCGGCGGAGACCGTCGGTGCGGGGGCGGCGGCGCCGTCGGCCGCCTCCGCGGAGCCGGGAGCGGCGGACGTCGCCGGAGCGGTCCCGGACGGCGCCGAGGACGGGCCCGCGGACGCCGTGGCTGCGCCGGGCGCTCCCCCGCCGGCGGGCCGGACGAGCAGCACGATCGCGAGGACGACGGCGACGAGTCCGAGGGCGGCGAGGACGATCCCGGTGGTGCGGGCGGAGCGGGACGGCATCGGTCCTCCTGGTCGAGGGCCGGGACGACGACCAGCACCTGCGCGAGCCGGCTCACACCAGCCCCGTCCGGCGGGCGACCGAGCGGGAGTCGCGGGCGTGGA
>NZ_PSUU01000058.1:0-16963 GCF_002932015.1 Rathayibacter sp. AY1H3 | reverse complement strand
ACTGCAGTTCCGCTCCGTCGCGGTAGAAGTAGTTGAGGCCAGTGAAGCCGTGCCCGCCTCCGAGGTCGTTGCGCAGAGCGTCCGCGTTCGCGTACTGGTGCAGCGTCGAAGCATCAGAGTGACCGGCCGACCATCCCTTCACGGAACGAGGTTCTACCTTGCGTTGCGCAACCGCAGACGATCACCGGTGACGCCGACCGCGACGGTGACTGCGGCGGCGACCAAGCCCCATCCCAGCCCGAGCGTGAATGTTCCCCTGCTCGGGTCAGCCCAGTTCTCGATCTCCGGGCGTCTGGTGAAAGCAGCAGAGTTGAGCTGGGTTGCCGCGAAGGCGACAACAAGAGTCACCAGCGCAAACACCACCAGCGCAGCCAGAGCCCACACCAGGAGCTGCCGACGTCGACTCCGCGCGCTCCCTCGAACAGTCATGTGCTGAGCGTACGAACTGGACCGCCGCGGCGCACTAGCCGCAGTGCAAAACCTTAACGATCAACCGGCCATCCTCCGTCTCGCACCGAAGGAGCAAAGCGTCCGGTGGTCGATCCCTATACGGAACGCGCACCAGGCCCTCGGGTTCGCGAGACTAGACCGGTGTCGAAGCAGAAGAAGATCCGTGAAGTGCTGCTCTCAGCTTGGGCGGGAAACGAGGCCGTCCGGATCTGGCGCGGCTCGAAGAGGGACGAGACGATCGAAGGGTTCGTCGTCGGAGTCGGTCGCCGATGGACGCTTGTCACACCGATGACGACCGGGGGCTTCTTCGACGGCTATGCCGCGATCCTCCTGACCGACATCAGTCGCGCGCGTCCCTACGACACCTGGGAGCACCGCTTCTCTCGAACACGGCCCGAGTGGCCCCCGCGGCCGCCGGCAGGAAAGCCGACGATCGATCTGGACAGCACCTCGGGCATGTTGGCGACCTTCCTCCAACCGGGCGTCCTGCTCTCCATCGAACGCAAGAAGCCGCGGGGTCCGCTATGGGTGGGTGTACCGAATGAGCTCACCCGGAGATGGTTCTATCTCTGGGAAGTCGACTCGAACGCCGTCTGGCATCCCGAGCCGCTGGGTTACAAACCTCGAACCATCACACTGGTCAAAACCGGCGACCGCTACCTCCGCGGTCTGACCGTCGTCGCGGACCCTCCTCCGTCCGAGGACCTCCCCCACCACTGGACAGCCCGTTCGAAAGCCGGGAGACGTCAGCAGTGACGTGCGACCCGCTTAGCCATCCCCTTACGGGACGCCCTCTAACCCGTTCCCGTACGGGACGATGCGAGCGCTAGTCTCCTCGCCGTGATCCTTGATCTAGAGCCCGGCGACGCGCGGTGGGCGGCCGCTCTTCTCGTCCTCCGCGAGCTGCGCCCCCATCTCACTGACGAACTGCTCGAGCTGGTACTGCGAGAAGGCGCGCCCCAAGGTCTCCGCTTCACCGCCCTACTGCAAGACGATCGCTGCGTGGCTGTCGCCGGCTGGCGAGTAGTCGTCAACACGAGCGCCATCAGGAAGCTCTACGTCGATGACCTCTCCACCGCCGCCGCCGAGCGATCCCACGGTCACGGCGCGGCACTCCTAGCCGCCCTAGCGGAGCGAGGCCGGGAACTGGGGTGCAGCGCGATCGAGCTCGACTCCGGCGTGCAACGCTTCGAGGCGCATCGCTTCTACCTACGCGAACGGATGGACATCACCGCCCATCACTTCGCTCGACGGCTCGACCAGTAAGTGCAACGGGCTGCCTCCCCGCACCGTTCAGCAGGGGACCGCCACCGGACGCCGGATGTCAGTGGGTAGTTTCACCGTCCGGACGACGATCCCCTGCCGGACGCCCTCAGCGGGCTATTGGTCGATGGACTGCATGTTGCCGTCGTCGTGGCGGGCGCCGGCGGCGGGGGTGAGTCGGTCGAGGCGGTCGAGCTGTGCGGGGGTGAGCTCGATGGTGTCGGCGGCGGTGTTCTCCTCGACACGGGTGACGCGGCGGGTTCCGGGGATGGGGGCGATGTCGTCGCCCTGGGCGAGGATCCAGGCGAGCGCGGTCTGGGCGGGGGTGGCGCCGTTCTCGGCGCCGATGGCACGGACCTCGTCGACGATCTGGAGGTTCTTGGTGAAGTTCTCACCCGTGAAGCGGGGGTTGGTCTTGCGCCAGTCGTTGTCGGGGAAGTCGTCGACGGTGCGGATCTGGCCGGTGAGAAGGCCGTGGCCGAGGGGGGAGTAGGGAACGAAGCCGATGCCGAGCTCGCGCAGCAGCGGGAGGATCTCGTCTTCGACGTCGCGGGTCCAGAGGGAGTACTCGGTCTGGAGGGCGGCGACGGGGTGCACGGCGTGGGCGCGGCGGATGGTCGTGGCGCTGGCCTCGGAGAGGCCGAAGTGGAGGACCTTGCCCTCGGCGACGAGGTCGGCGACGGTCTGCGCGGTCTCCTCGATGGGCGTGTTCGGGTCGACGCGGTGCTGGTAGTAGAGGTCGATGTGGTCGGTGCCGAGGCGGGTGAGGGATCCTTCGACGGCGGTGCGGATGTTGGCAGGGCTGCTGTCGATGCTGCGGCCGCCGCCGGCGGCGTGGGAGACGAGGCCGAACTTGGTGGCGATGATGACGTCGTCGCGGCGTCCGGCGATCGCGCGTCCGACGACCTCTTCGCTGTGGAAGGGTCCGTAGACCTCGGCGGTGTCGATGTGGGTGACGCCGAGCTCGAGGGCGCGGTGGATGGTGGCGATGGACTCGGTGTCGTCGGTGGCGCCTTCGGCGGTGTAGGTGCCGGCCATGGTCATCGCGCCGAGGCCGATGCGGGAGACGGTGAGCTGTCCGAGGTGTGCGTTCTTCATGGTTCTCCTGGTGGCGGTGGTCGTGGTCAGCGCGGGGTGATGAGGACGGTGGCGGATGTCGGGGCGGGGCCCTGCATGACCCGTACCGCGGAGCTGCCGGCGTACTTGGCTGCGTACGCGGCGTCGATCAGGTCGGCCGGCGCGTCGGGGGCGTCCTGGAAGCGGGCGTCGTGGACGGTGCCGGCGACGCGGATGCGGCCGGCGTTCTGGGTGATGGCGGCCTGATACCAGCGGGATGCGGTCCCGTTGGCGGCGCGGACGTAGACGTTCCCGTCGACGACGAGCGCCCACGTCTGGGTGGGGGTTCCGTAGGTGGTGCCGTCCTCGCGGAACGGGGAGACGTAGAGGTCCGGCTCCTGCTGGATCGAGTCGAGGATCTCCGGGGTCCATGCGGGCATGGTGGTGCTCCTTTCGGAAGTCGCTGGATGCGCGTGCGCGCGGGTCAGGCGGGTCGGTCGTTCTGAGTCGCCGGTCTGGTCGGCGTGTGCGTGGGGGCGGGGTGGGTCCAGCTGGCGAGCAGTTGGAGGCCGTCGTGGGTGGGGCTTGCGGGTTCGGCGGTGAAGACGAGCATCTGCAGTCCCTGCTCGCTGGCGAGGTCCATCGACTCGAACGAGAGGTCGAGGTCGCCGACGAGGGGGTGATGGATGTTCTTGGTGCCGGTGCGGTGCTCGCGGACGTCGTGGGAGGCCCAGAGCTTGCGGAACAGGTCGCTTCGGGTGGAGAGTTCGCCGACGAGGTTGCTGAGCTCCTTGTCGTAGGGGGAGCGGCCGGCTTCGCGGCGCAGCAGCGCGACCATCTGGCGGGTGTTCCCGGTCCAGTCCCGGTAGAAGTCCTGGGCGCGGGGGTCCAGGAACACGAACCGGGCGGCGTTCACCTGCGGGTCGGGGCCGTCGAACATGGGCGCGAACAGGGCCCGGCTGAGCGCGTTGGTCGCGACCGCGTCGAGCCGGCCGTTCTGGACGTAGACCGGGACGGTCGTCATGGCGTCGATCATCTGCTGGACGCTCGCCCGCACGGCGCCCTTCCGGGCAGCGGGTGCGCGGCGGCGGGGGTGGACGCCGACGTTCGCGGCCCGGACGAGGTCCAGGAGGTGGGCGTGTTCGGCGTCGTCGAGCTGGAGGGCGCGGGCGATGCCGTCGAGGACGCTCTCGGACACGCCGGCCGCGTCGCCGCGCTCGAGGCGCCGGTAGTACTCCGAGCTCATCCCGGCGAGGAGGGCGACCTCTTCACGGCGGAGCCCGGTCACGCGGCGGCGGCCGCCGTAGTCCGGCAGGCCCGCCTGCTCCGGGGTGATCCGGGCACGACGCGACGTGAGGAACTCGCGGATGTCGTCCTGGGGGGTGTCCATGACCCCGAACCTACGTCGCCCGCCCGGTCGGTGCGGGGCCCTGGTGGTGACCCCATAGGCAGGGCCTCGCACGATCTGGGGCCGCCGATTTCACTGGGAGCATGCGCCGGCCACACCGCCGGCACCCCTCAACGGAAGGCAGCACCACCATGAGCACGAACGTCTGGTTCATCACGGGAGCCGGCCGCGGCATGGGCATCGACCTCGCCAAGGCCGCCCTCGACGCCGGCCACAAGGTCGTCGGCACCGCCCGCGACGCCGCGAAGGTCACCGAGGCGCTCGGCGAGCAGGAGAACCTCCTCGCTGTGTCCCTCGACATCACCAAGCCCGACACCATCCAGGCCGCTGTCGATGCCGCTGTCGAGCGGTTCGGCCGCATCGACGTCCTCGTCAACAACGCCGGCAACTTCTACGCCGGCTACTTCGAGGAGATCAGCGACGCCCAAATGCGCCAGCAGATGGAGACCAACTTCTTCGGCCCCCTCAACGTCACCCGTGCGATCCTGCCCGTCATGCGCCAGCAGCGCAGCGGCAAGGTCGTCTCCTTCTCCTCCGCCGCGGGCATCGTCGGCCAGGAGTTCTGCGCCGCGTACGCAGCATCGAAGTTCGCGATCGAGGGATGGATGGAGTCGCTGCGCTTCGACGTCGCCCCCTACGGGATCACGACCACCATCGTCGAGCCGGGCTTCTTCCGCACCGAGCTGCTCACCGAGGGCTCGTCGCTGTGGCCGGAGCTGTCGATCTCGGACTACGCCGAGCGCACCGAGCAGACGATCGCCGCGTGGAAGAGCATGAACGGCCAGCAGGGCGGCGACCCCGCGAAGCTCGGCCGCGCCCTGGTGGAGATCGTCGCCCTCGACGAGCCGCCGCTGCGCTGGATCGCGGGTGCAGATGCCGTCGCCGGTGTTGAGCAGAAGGCCCGCGACCTCCTCGCCCAGGCCGACGCGCACCGCGACCTGTCCTCGAACCTCGACCACGACGCCGCCTGACCCACCCCCTCACGCTGCCGGGCCGGACACCCGGCTCGGCAGCCCTCACCCCACCGCTTCATCAGATGGAAGGCACGACCATGAGACGCACCCTCGCCGCGGCGACCACCCTTACCGCGCTCCTCGCCCTGACCGCCTGCAGCACCGGCCCCTCCGGCGCCGACGACACTGCACCGACCTTGAGCGCGACGCCCAGTGTGACCGCTACCGCGGAGGCGCCGACGGACACGGCCGCGGGCACGCCGATCACCATCACCGCAGACGGCCAGACCTTCACCGCCACGCTGAACGACAGCCAGGTGTCCCAGGACTTCATCGCAACGCTGCCCGTGACCCTGGACTGGTACCGGAACGCCGGCATCGAATACATCACCGAGCTCCCCGAGCCGATGACCGAGACCGGCCCGTTCTACACGAACGTCGAGGCCGGCGATCTCGTCTACTACAACCCGATGGACAGCATCACGATCATCTACGAGCCCACCAGCTCCGTCCCGACGCTGACGAAGATGGGCGAGATCACCTCCGACCTCAACGCTTTCCAGGACCTTCCCGACGACGTCGAGATGCGCATCGAGCTGGAGTAGCGCACGCGGGCCGGATCCGCGTCCGGAGAGGGATTCCCAAACGGGACTGGCTGACGCCTCCTCGACGCCCTGCCGGTTTCACGTCGAGTTGTATCGCTTGAGTTTGATTCGGAACCAACTCGATCGAGCGGACACGTCCCAAGTGCTGGCGAGCGACGAGTTCCAACGGCAGCGGACCCTCTGGACCGAGTGCATCAAGCGGGAAGGCCTGACTGACTCGACGTCCGATGACGCACTGGTCCCCGACTTCCCGGCCGCCGGACCAAAGCAAGTCGCGGTCGCGGTCATCGACGTCACCTGCAAGGACCAGCTCGGCACCGTCGAAGCTCTCGCAGGCCTGGAAACACGGATTCAACTCGACTTCATCGACGCTCACCAGAGCGAGTTGCAGCAGCTCCGCGCCGACGTCGATCAAGTGCTCCGCGAGGCCGAGAAGATCACCTGACTCGCCAGAGCAGCTGACGACGCTGCAAAGGTTCCCAGTGGCCCGGTAACGCCCGAAGGACGATCCTTCTGCGGTACCGAGACGCCTTCGGCCGGTTCCAGCAGTGCATGGCGGACACCAACTACCCACTGAACGCCCCGGACGTGACAGCGCCCGTCATCAGCTACTCCTACGGCGACGGCGCCTACGACGCGGGCGTGGACGTCCAGTGCTACGACGCCGAGTTCAAGCAGATCGACATGGCCTGGCAGCTCGAGAACAAGTGAGCGAGGTGGGGGGCTCGGCGTTGTCGAGCCCCCCACCTCGCGGCGATAGACCGCCGCAGAGAGACCCCGGAGCGTCGTTAGTCAGCTTCGAGGGCTCTACTGTGGCGAGGCGGCCGAGAAGTGGGGACTTCGTGCAGGCCGCGCGACAGACCGGCGCGGGGGCGTCGGTGTCGCACTGCTCTCGGCCGCGACTCAGTCGCGGCCGAGAGCAGCTACCCGATATGAGGAACGGCGAGCCGGTGAACGATGCCCTTGCCCTCGGCGCACAGGGAGACGGCCGTGATGTGTGGATCTTGGCGGCCTCGGCGATGTTCACCGTTGTGCCGGTACTCAGCTCGCTTCGGCGCCGAGCTCCCATTCCGTTTTGTAGGCGTCTGCCTCGGTGCGCAGGTACGCGCGGCGCTCCGCGGTCGTCGCGGCGCTCAGGTCGATCCTTCTCAGGTCGCCTGTGCGGGCGAGCAGGAGGGCGGGGGTCGTTCCGTTGTCTAGCTGCTGAGTGGCGAGGGCGATCGATGTTTCCATGAGGGAGATCTCCGACGGCGTCAGTGCCTGATCGGGGAAGTAGATGTGCGTGGCCAACCGCTCCCCGTCACTGAGTTCGAGGATGAGGTGGAGGCGCAGGCTCACCATCTGAGTGCCGTCGACGTCGATGACGACGACGTTGCGCTGCTGCCGACGGGCGGACCGCACGGCTGTCGTCCCGAGAAGGGCAAGCATGCCTCGCGCGGCGGCTTCGTAGCTGGCGCGCTTGTTCGAGGGGGCGGCTTCTACGACGTCGTGGAGGGCTGAGCCGCGGCAGCCGTCGTTGATGTACTCGATAGTCCCGCTGAGGAACCGCTCGTAGAAGAAGGCGAAGAAGTTTCCGTCGCGAGACGCGAACACCTGCTCGCGATCCTGTGCGACGTGAGTCCGTCTGCCCTTGGCGCGAGCGCGGACGAAATCGCGCAGGTGCACGAGGGAGGGAGTGTGCTCGGGTGTGGCCGATTCGGGGGTCGCCGGTGCGTTCATCGTGGGCTCTTCCTGCATCGCACGGTCTCCCAGGGTGCTGCGGAGGAGGTAGTCCTCAGCAGCACCCTGGGTTAAGCTCGACACGATTCCTTGCCGGGAAAATCCGTATCGACCCCTGTGGCCGCTGACCCAAATCTGTCAGCAGGTGCCGACAGGGGTCTTTGCGTATGCGGTCATAATTATCCCACGCCGGTACGACATCCGCGGCGCTCAGAGACGATCTGAGCGCGAAAAAGGGGCGGTCGACCGAAAATGCGTCCCTAGACGTAGGAATCGCGCGGACGGCGCCCTGAAACCGCCCTGGGACCCTTTCTGCGGCAACTCGTCGGTCTCGCACCACACGTCGGCCAGCGGTAACCGGATTCGGCTACTTCGGTCCTTTCGGTGGTGCGCCAGCGGAGACGGACTTCGCGCCAGATTGACCGCAGGCTTCTCCCGCCGACGAAGATTCGATCTGTGAGCACCAGCATCGACGGCCAGCACTACCTTCTTCTTCGGAGCGCCTTCTGGGCCGAGACGTCGGACGTCATCGGGGTCTACGGCAACGCAGAGCGGGCCCGGGAAGCAGCACGGGATATGGCGGGCGTACCGCCCACACCGGATCGGTGGGTGCTCGAGACGTGGAGCGGCAGCGAACTGCGTAGCAGCGTCCAGCTCGACTGACGCTCGGGCAGTGCGCGGGTCTCGTGGACACGTCCAGGGTCCGGTGGGAGGGTGGGCGCATGTCGAAGCCCCGGACCAAGCTCGCGCGTGCCGCGCTGATCTCCAACGGCATGGTGTGGTTCGGGCTGTCGTTCATGCTCTTCGCGATCGCCGGTGAGCAGACGTATTCGGCGTTCACCGGTGAGTGGTTCAACGTGCTCGGGTGGGTGCTGATCGTCGCCGTGGCCGCCGGCCTGGCGGTCGTCGGTGTGATCGAGAACCGGAACATCCGGGCGGGGAAGAAGTACAAGCCGCGTCCTCGCCGCTGACTACCGCTCGAGCGCGCGTGGCCGTTCCACGCGCGTGACCGGGGGGTCGAGGGGGCTCTCCCCCTCGTGCGGGCCGGCCCGTTTCGGGTCGGCCCGCGCACGCGCTCAGAGCGCGAGCGTGTGGAGGATCAGGGTCGTGGAGCCGATGGGCTTTGGGAAGTCGGTGTAGTCGAGGGTCGCGCGGCGGTTGCTGATGAGGTCGAGGGCGATCAGTTCCTCCTCGGATTCGTCCGTCATGTCGCCGGGCTCCTCGTCCCATTCGCGGAGGACCTGCCGGTCGGCGTCGAGGACTTTCCACAGTCCCCAGACGTGGGCGATGGGGCCGGTCCTCTCGTACTTGAAGACGAGGGCGGTCGCGGTGGGCCAGCCGTAGGCGGCCGCGGCGACGATCAACGCTCGCGCTGCGAGCGGCCGAGGTCGCCGTCGACGCCGCGGCCGCTCGCAGCGTCGGGTCCTCCTGGTACGGGTCGAAGCGGTGGGCGGGGCGGGGTGCGGTGGTCGTGGTGGTCATGGTGGGCCTTCCTGTGCAGCAGTGGGAGAAGAGCAGGGGCGGGACCGGCGCGAGCCGGTCCCGCCGGGTGGGCTAGCTGAGCCCTGCGGCGTCGGCGGGGGTGCTGTCGCCGGTGACGACCTGCTCGACCGGGGAGAGCGCGTATCCCCAGGCCGCGAGCTGACGGAAGTGCTCGGCCGTGCGCTCGTCGCCGCGGCGCCAGGACTCCTTGCTCGTGTGCGCCTCCTGGCCTCCGAGCACGACGGCCAGCGCGACCAGACGGGCCTTGGCGGGGTTCGCCTCGACCAGCGCTGCGAGGGCGTCGGCGCGGTAGCCGGAGGGGCGCTCGATGCGCAGCAGCGCGTGCGCGAGGTCGCTGCCGCCCGTCATCCCGGAGGACACCGCGAACCGGTGAGCGGTGAGGCCGAGAGCGATGACGCGATCCGCGTCCTTGGGGAGGGTCTTGCGGGCGAGGAACGTCGCGATCCACTCGCGGCGCACCTTCTCGGCCGCGTTCCACGCCTTGTTGTTGGCGATGAGCACCTTCCGCTCAGCGGACTTCTCGGCCCGCTCCTCCTCGGCCTCCTCCTCGGTCTGCGGCTGCTCGGGGGCGCCGTAGGCGTAGGTGAATCCGGCGGCGGTGGGGTCCTGGACGAGGAGGGTGACCTCGACCTCTCCGCGCCAGCTGGTGTCGATGAGCACTCCGCGTCCGGGAACGGCGGCGACCTGCTCGGGCGTGACGTTCTTCCCGTCCTCGCCGCGCAGCTGCCGCACCGGCGTCCACGTCGCTGCGTCGCCGTAGGCGTCGGAGCGGGTGAGGATCTGGAAGCCGTTGCCGGTGTACTCGGCGGCGGTCGCTGCGAGGAGCGCCTGGTGCGCGGCCTCGTCGCGGAGGGTCTGCGCGGTGTGCTCGAACTGGGCCGGGTCGTGTATGGCGACCTCGATCAGGGTCGCGCGGGCGTCGGCGTCGTCCTCGAACTCCAACAGCACCGCCGCCTGGTCCAGGGTCAGCTCGTGCTCGTGCAGAACGGACGTGACGGTCGCGGACTCCGCGACCGCGAGCCCCTTCTTAACCGCGTCGGTCTTGGTGCCGGTGCACTTGGCGATCGCTACGGCGGACACGCCTTCGAACGCGAGCTGCGCCCACGCCGCGGTGCGGTCCGCGACCGAGAGTTCGGCGCGCTGGTCGTTCTCGATGATCTGCTGCACGATCCGGTCCGCGGTCGTCTCGTCGCCCTCCACGACGTAGACCGGGATCGTGACGACCCCGGCCTCGCGGGCGGCGAGGGTGCGGCGCTGTCCGGCGCGAACGATGACGTTGCCGTGCTCGTCGCGGCGGGCGAGGACCGGAGTGATGACGCCGTTCTCGCGGATCGACGCGATGAAGTCCTTCGTCAGCGGGGCGCTGGTGCGCACGTTCGCCTCGATCACGAGGGCGGTCGGGTCGATGTGCTGAACGGTCCCGGTTCCGGTGGTGATAGTCACGATGGTTTCTCCTCAATCGGTGTGCGATCATTGAGGCGACAAGTCCCGTGGTTCTAGACCAACTACGGGGCTTTTGTCGTCTTTCTGATCGTTTTTCTTTGCCTCTCCGGCGAGTGAAAACCAATTGAGTGGAGTCGGCGGAGTGACGGCTCTCTTGGGCGAAATAAGGGAGCGTGCGACCGCGTCCGAGAGAGACGGCACGTAGCCGACGGAGCGAGATAGGTTGAAACCGCGGAGAGGTGAAGAAAACGGGTAATCCGGCCGCGTAGCGGCTCCCGCCGGCGGTGCTCCGTCACCGCTGCGCGTGCGGAGCTCGCGCCCCGCCGGAGAAACGACGTCGGTAGGCTTCGGGTAGGTGACGCTTAATCACCCCGGACGGGAGAACGACATGAACGCCGTGATCTACCGCATTCGCTCCATCGCCGCATCGCTCCGCGCGAAGTTCACCACAGCGCCGACGGCGCTGCCGAAGGATCCGTTCGGGGAGCCGCCCCGCGAGGCTCACGACCCGCACTCGTACCAGGAAGAGTCCTGGAAGGCACCTGCGCCCTCCACGATCAACTTCCACTGAAGCCATGCTCCCCGGGGGAGTGTGAGGGGGTCGCCCCTCACGGGCCGACCCAGAAGGCCGGCCCCTCCCCCGCACTACTCGGCGGGCGTCAGGAACGCGATCAGCGCGGCGGCCTCGGCGGTGCCGTCGTCGTAGACAGGCATCCCGCCGGGTCCGCACTCCCCCGGCAGTCCGAGCGTGTTGCGGGTGTGCGCGAGGATCTCCGCGTCGGTCGCGGTGGTGTTCTCCGGGTCCTCGTCGCGGCTGATCGCGAGGATGAGCGCGAGCTGTTCGGCCGTGGCGCGGCCGGTGTCGGTGCGGGTCATGGTGTGGTCCTCTCAGCGGTTCAGGAACGGGGCGACGCGGCGGATCGCTGCGCGGCGGGCGTGGGCGACGCAGTGGCGGAATGAGCCGCTGGTGATGCCGTGCAGCTGGTCGGAGTGCCACGCCTCCCAGATCCCGGACTTACGGCGGGTGACGTGCACCGAGGGCATCGTCTTGGGGTCGGTGCCCACGACGCGGACGTCGACCGCGCGGGTGTTCGCGAGCGTGAGGTAGGTCTTCGCGGTGGTCTGCAAGTCGGTGGTGGTCTGCATGGTGTGGGTGCTCCCTCTGGCTGATCGTTTTTCTTTGCCTCTCCGGCGGGGAAAACCGTTTGAGTGGAGGCGGCGCAGTGACGCCGATAGCGGGCGAAATAAGCCCGCAGGGCGCGTCCGCTATCGGTGGCACGGAGCCGGTGGAGCGAAATAGGTTGAAACCGCGGAGAGGTGAAGAAAACGGATGGAACGGGCCGCATCGCGGCCTCCCATTGGCGGTGCTCCGTCACCGCTGCGCGAGTGCAGCTCGCGCCCCGGAACGGGACACCGGGGAGCGTGAGGGGGTCGCCCCTCACGGGCCGGCAGCGCAGGCCCTCCTGCTTAATTGCTTGGCTGGCAGGCGGCGCTGGCGGCTACGGTGGGCGGATGAACCGCCTTACGGCAGCTGCGATCGCGATCGCGGTGCTCACTGTCGCCAGCGGTTGCTCGGCGGTTGCACCTGAACCCGCGTCGAAAGCGCCGAACGGCGATCCGATCGTCGCCGCTCGCAGCCTCCCTGATGCTGGTGGCGTCGTCGCCGGTAGCGACGCCAGCTCAAGCTGCGGCGAATACGTTCTTGAGCAAGGCGGTGACTTGCCTAGCGAGGCTCGAGCGTGCCTCGCGACCGCCGCGATCGCGGGAGACGAAGCGGAACTGGCGTGGAGCACACCGACTACCGAAGGCGACCCGATCGTCTCGTTCGCGTTCGTCGGAGGCTCGATCGACGGCGTCGACGTGTACACGACGACGGCGTTCGATCGCCACAACGGTCTCGAAGAGCCCACGGGCGTGGGCGCCAGCTGGTCACTCCTGCACTGTGCCGATCCGGCAGATCTGCAAGGTTCGGGCGACTGCGAACGCTACGTCGAGGGATGAATCCTGAGCCGAGCACCTCGGAGACTGAGCCGCATCGCGGCCTTGGATGTGCGGTGCTCCGTCACCCGCCGGCCCCCACGCTCGAGCGGTTCGTGTCAGCGTCGGATGCGACGATGGAGGCATGTGGGAACTGGCACTTCGGACGCGCGCGGAATCGGCATCAACGGTGGTGCGCAGCAACGCGGCGACGAGCGCCGCGGCGATCCCGGAAGTGCGCGCAGCGATCCCGGAGGATCACGTCATCCTCTACGCGGTCCGGATCGCGAACGGCTCGGAGTAGAACCCACCGGGATTCGCTCGGAACCACTAGCGTTGCGATCAGTTCCGGAAAGCGATGGTCTCGTGATGGCAAACGTGTTGAAGTTCGTCGGAAAGGCATTCGTGATCGTCTTCCGCCTTCTGGGTGCGGCGGTGTCCGCGGGACTCGCCGCTCTGGGCGTGGGCAGCTTCCAGCAGCCCAACCCCGGACCGCCTCCGTCCTCTACGGAGAACCGCGAATATCGGCCGTAGAACGGCGAACTCTGCGGCGGATGGCGGAGTATCTCGGACGACCGAGTCCTACTCAGCCGCGGGGGCGGCGCTGCGGCGGGGTGCGCGCTGGGTGGTCGTGGTGACGACGGCGGTCGCGCGGATGAGGTTGGGGCCGATGGCGTCGGCTTCGAGGACACGGCCGGTGCGGCGGTTCTCTCCTTCGCCCCAGGCGACGGTGCGCTCGTAGCCGACGACGATTACGGCGTCTCCCTTGTGGAGGGAGGCGAGCACGTGCTCGCCCAGCTCGAACTTCGCTTCCACGTAGTGCGTGGTCGGGGCGTCGTGCGGGGTCCACTCCCCCGCCCGGTACTCGCCGGTGTTCTCGATGACGCGCAACTTCACGATCTGCACGCGGCCCGCCTGCACGGCCTCGGGGTCGGCGGCGAGGTTGCCGGTGATCGTCCTGGTACTCATTTGCCTTCTCCTGCTGGTTCGGTTCGTGGGTCGTCCCGTCGACGTCGGCGGGATCTCGTCTGCGGCGTCAGCCGCGGGGTTGTCAGTGGGGGGCGGCTCTATGCCCCAGGACGCGAGAGCGTCGCGTCGGGTGACCTCGACGGGCGGCTCGGACAGCGCCCTGCGCTGTTCGAGCTCGGCGCGCGTCACGGCGACACTCGGGAGACGCCGCTCGTCGCCGTAGGCGAGGCGGTAGTACCGATCGGCCTCGTTCTCGGCCCAGTCGACCTCGCCTTGACGGTCCGCGCGCCCGGCGAGATACCCGGCCCGGTACTCGTCGCTCTCGACGTCCGGGCCGGTCACGCTGCGTGCTTCTCGATGAGGTCGGGGCGGAACCCCGACCAGTGATCCTGGTCGCTCGCGACGACCACGGGGGCGGCGGAATAACCCAGCTCCTCCGTGACGTACGCGAGCGCTGCGGGGTTGGTGGTGATGTCGACGGTGGTGTACTCGATGCCCTTCTTCTCGAGCACCCGGTAGGTCATGGTGCACTGCACGCATGACGGCTTCGAGTAGACGGTGAGCATCAGTCGTCCCACCGGTCGCCGCGGTGCGGGTCGTGCTCGTCGTTGACCGGGGACCAGGCGTGCAGCTCGGCCCACTTCTCGGCGGCGTCGGTGTGTCCGGCGTGGGTGAGGAGGTCGATGATGCCCGTCGCGCGCCAGCACGGCAGAGTCGGGGCGATCGCTTCCGTGACGGCCGGGTCGGAGAGCGTGGCCGCGAAGGCCTCCACGGCCGCCTGGTAGGTCGCCGCCGGGTCGGGCGCGGTCTGCTGCTGCTCGCTCATCGGTGAGTTCCTTCCGGGGCGTGGGCGTCACCCTCGTCGTCGTCGCTCGCATGCTCCGCGATCCACAGGTCCGCGGCCTCATCTCGTCCGAATGCTCGCAGGAGTCCGGCCAGCGCGTCGACCTCGGCGCAGCTGAGTCGCACGGCCAGCTCGTCGGCGGTGTCTCCGTGGGAGAACACGGACGCGAACTCGGCCACCGCGCCCCAGAGGGTCGGCTCCTCGGCCGCCGGGCTGGTGGTGATGGTGTCGGACATGGCGTTTGCTCCTCGGTGGTGGTGCGGGTCAGGATTCGGTGCGGGTGAGGGTGTCCACGAACATGACGCCCTCGGGGCCGGGGATCGTGGCGGTGTGTGCCAGCGCCCACCCGTTGCGTGCCAGACCTGAGAGGTCGACGTCGCGCTCGGCGATCCGGCGCAACTGGCTCTGCATCCCCTCCTCGTTCGCGGCCGGGACGAAGGTGCTGACGGTGGTGATCTGCTGCATGTTCTTCCTCTTCCTCATCGTTTTTTTGCCGTGTTTCTCAATCAGATTTGTCAAGCCAGCGGGGGTGGTCTGGCTCGGTTGTTCTTCCTTCTCTCCCAGCGTTTTTTTGCCTGGAAGGCACGTAGTGCCGAGCAGGGTCGGAGGCGGGAGCGCAACCCGGAGGGCGGCGGAGGAGAGGTTGTCGGCGCGATGGGAGGGAGCGCAGCGACCGCGTGCCGAGAACCTCGGAGGAGCCGGCCGCGCAGCGGCTTGCGTGGACGCCGGAGGCCCGTACGCTGCCGAAGGCTTCCAGGCAAAATGCGCACAGCGCTCAGGACCGTCGCCGACCGGAGGTCGGCGTCCGCTCGTGTCCGTGAACCGCGACGCTCGTCGCGGCGGCTTTCAGTGGTCTTCGGTGAGGTGGCGGTAGATGGTGCCGCGGGAGACGCCGAAGGTGTCAGCGATCTGCTGGACCGTGTAGGTCTTCTCGTCGTACATCGCGCGTGCCTGCTTCGCCTTCGTGGGCGTCATCTTGAAGCGCCCGCCGCCCTTGCGACCGCGGGCTCGAGCGGCGGCGAGGCCGTCGTGGGTGCGCTCCACGATGAGGTCGTGCTCGAACTCGGCGATCGCGGCGAGCATGTGAAAGAACAGCCGCCCGCCCGGAGTGGTGGTGTCGATGCCCTGAGACAGAGCCTTCAGCCCGACGCCGCGCTGTTGGAGGCCGTCGGCCACCTCTTTCAGGTTCCGCACGGACCGGCCGAGGCGATCGAGCTTCGTCACGACGAGGGAATCGCCCTCGCGGAGGTAGTCGAGAGCGTCCTCGAGCGCGGGACGCTTCGCGAGCACTCCGGAGGCGTGCTCGACGAACACCTTCGCGCAGCCGGCGGCCGTGAGCGCGTCGGTCTGAGCGTCAGGGTTCTGGTCTCTGGTCGAGACGCGCGCGTATCCGATCGAAGCCATGTGCCGACTGTACTGCGAACGTAGGTCGCGGGTCATAGCTCTCGGACACGGGTCGTGGAACACGGCGCGCCGATCGAGGCGCTGCGGTGATCGACCGTCTCGTGGACGATCGTTCATGGGAGTACAAGCGAACGCGCTCCCGAAGGACCGGCGCGGGCCCGAAGGGGCAGGACAGGAGGATGATCGGGGAATGATGATCGAGGTTCTCCACATCGACGACTGCCCGAACTGGAAGGATGTCGGGCCTCGCCTGGACGAGGCGCTGGCGACCACCGGCCACTCCGACATCCCCGTCACCTACCGGCTTCTGGCGACACCGGAGGACGCCGCCGGCGTCGCTTTCG
Organism: Rathayibacter sp. AY1H3; assembly: GCF_002932015.1. NCBI lineage: Bacteria > Bacillati > Actinomycetota > Actinomycetes > Micrococcales > Microbacteriaceae > Rathayibacter > Rathayibacter sp. AY1H3. The sequence continues at coordinate 1,025 of NZ_PSUU01000058.1, read as the reverse complement.
CGGGTTCCCCGACGATCACCCTCGACGGGGAAGACCTGTTCCCGTCGGGCGGGCGGACCACGGATCTTGCCTGTCGGATCTACTTCACGCCGAGCGGGCTGGCGGGTCTTCCGACGACGGAGCAGCTCGTGGAAGCGATCGCTGCCCGTGAACCCTGATTCCTCCGTCACCTGTTCCTGCTGCGGACGGGCCCGCCGTCGACGTCAGGTTCACGCACTCAACGATGGCGCCGCGTACGTGTGCCGGCGGTGCGGGCTCTGGATAGCGCTGCGCCCGGGCAGCGATCACCCCCGCGCCTCCTCATTGTCTCGGCGCTGACACGCCGGAACTCAACGCCGGTCAGGTCGTTCGGGTTGCTCTCAGCCCGAGCCGGGTGCGGCCGCGAGGCTTGAGGACGGACAGGGCGGTGATAACCACGAGAACGACGGCGCCGCCGGCGGTCGCGACGACCAGTTGCGTGCGGGTTCCCTCGAGCGTGGAGGGGATGAGCCCGTGGCGGGCGGCGAGGGACATCGTCTCGATGAGGCGCGTGTGCAGCAGGAGGACTGCGGTTGCGAAGACACTCAGCCACAGCTTGATCGCCACCCAGTAGTGGCGCACCAGTCCCCAGTGCGTTCCGAGGCCTTGCAGGATTCCGGTGGCGAGGGAGGCGAGGGCGAACGGGATGATGACGAACGTCCCCAGCGGGTCCAACGCCAAGTAGGCGCTTCGGACCGTGAAGGGGTCGCTGCTGGTCGCTCCGACGAGCGCGATCGCGAGGAACGCGCCCACCGCGCCGAACCAGCCCACGGACACCAGGACGTGGACGGTGAGGGCGACTCGGCGAGCTCGCGGGCCGAGCATCATCAGTGATTCATCATCTGCGCCCCGCCGCCGGTGAGCAGGTGCACGACGATGAAGCCGATCGCGAGGACGACGACGACGACCATGAACACCTTCACCCAGCGGGGGCGCTCCGGGACGGGCGACGGCGTGCCAGACGGGTTGGAGTCACTCATGCGCTCAGCCTAGGCACCCGCCCAACC
>NZ_PSUU01000057.1:0-17948 GCF_002932015.1 Rathayibacter sp. AY1H3 | reverse complement strand
GCATCGAGCGGGCGAACTCTCCGAACTTCGCCTCCGCCTTCTGCCGGAGCCTCGCCTGGGTGAGCACCGCGGCGACGAGGACGGGGGAGTGGCCGGCGGCTCGGAGGCGTGCCACGGCCCGCACCAGGTCGTCGGACCGGTAGCCGTCGAGGGAGTCGAGGAGCCGGAGGCCCTCGGGGGAGAGGAGCTCGACCAGCTCGTCGCGTCGCATCCGGCCATGGTAGGCCACGGCCTCCCGGCGGGTCCGCTGCCCCGCTTGGCACTCTGATTGCACGAGTGCCAGCGGAGCCCCTACGATGGATCTAGCACTCTCGGAGCGTGTGTGCCAGAACCGCGTTCCGCCCACATCGTCGTCAAGAAAGAGGTCAACCGTGTCGGTGTCCATCAAGCCGCTCGAAGATCGCATCGTCATCAAGCAGGTCGAGGCGGAGCAGGTGACCGCTTCCGGTCTCGTCATCCCCGATACCGCCAAGGAGAAGCCGCAGGAGGGCGAGGTCGTCGCCGTCGGACCCGGTCGCATCGACGACAACGGCAACCGCGTGCCGCTCGACGTCGCCGTCGGCGACAAGGTGATCTACTCCAAGTACGGCGGAACCGAGGTCAAGTTCGGTGGCGAGGACCTGCTGGTCCTCTCCGCTCGCGACGTCCTCGCGGTCGTCGTCCGCTAGGCAGCATCCCTCGGAAGGGCCCGTCGACCTCGGTCGGCGGGCCCTTCCGTCGTTCCCGGTCCTCCTCGCGACCAGTGGCCTGATCCGCCCGCTGCGGGGCCGTCCTCCCACCCCGCGCCTGCGTAGCATCGGGGGAGTGACCAGCTCCCGCACCCCTGCCGAGGCCGTCTCGCCGTCCCCTTCGGACGTGCCCGTCGGCGAAGGAGTGGAGGCGCTCGGAGCGGCGGGACGCCCGGGCGGGATGTCCGGCACGGGGCTGCTGTTCGCGTTCTCGGCCTACCTGCTCTGGGGTGCGATGCCCCTCTACTTCATCGCGATGGCGCCGGCCTCGCCGTTCGAGATCGTCGCGTTCCGGGTGCTCTTCTCGCTCGTCTTCTGCGTGATCCTGCTCACGGTCCTCCGCGGCTGGCGCTCCTTCGGCGCGCTGCTGCGCCGCCCCCGCCTGCTCGGCGTGATGGCGATCGCGGGCGTGCTCATCTACGTCAACTGGCAGGTCTACGTGATCGCCACGACCACGGGCCACGTCATCGAGGCGGCCCTGGGCTACTTCATGAACCCGCTGGTCACGGTGCTGCTGGGCGTCCTGGTGCTGCGCGAGCGCCTCCGGCCCCTGCAGTGGGCCGCGATGAGCGTCAGCGCGGTCGCGGTGCTGGTCATCGCGGTGGGCTACGGATCCTTCCCGTGGATCTCGCTCGCCCTCGCCTTCTCGTTCGGCCTCTACGGCCTGGTGAAGAGCCGCGTCGGCGGCACGGTGGACGCGGTCGGCGGGCTGACGCTCGAGACGCTCTGGCTGACGCCGCTCGCCGTGGTGCAGCTGGCGGTCGTCGGCTCCACGGTGGGGCTGACCCTGACGACGGAGGGGACGGGGCACGCCCTCATCCTCGCCTCGGCCGGGATCGTCACGGCCGTCCCGCTGCTCCTGTTCGCGGGCGCCGCCCGGCGCCTCCCGCTGTCGATCGTCGGCTTCGTGCAGTACCTGACGCCGTTCCTGCAGTTCCTCGTCGGGGCCTTCGTCCTGCACGAGGAGATGCCGCTCGAGCGCTGGATCGGCTTCGCGCTGGTGTGGGCCGCCCTGGCGATCTTCTCAGGCGACCTCGTCGCCGCGGAGCGCAGACGGCGCCGATCCTCCGTCTGATCCGCGGAACGCGTCGTCCTGGCGCGGCGCGACAGCGGAATGGTAACGATCCGGTCGCGAAACGTATTGGTAACACCCCTGTATTGTTCACGGCTGCTTCGAAGGTTAGGTTGGCCGAGCGGTTGCCACCGGCGCCGCTCCCACTGACACACACCTCTCAAGGAGCAACATGGGCGTTTACGCGAAGGCCGGCTCGGCCCGCGCGCGGTCCCTCCGGGCAACCCTCGGCGGCGTCGCCATTCTGGGCGCCAGCGCTCTCGTCCTCGCCGGCTGCGCCGGCGGCGGCGACAGCGGATCGAGCGGCGACAGCGGCTCGGGCGACCTGTCCCTCAAGATCGGCACGATCCTCCCGCAGACCGGCACCCTCGCCGTCCTCGGCCCGCCCGAGATCGCGGGCGTCGACCAGGCGGTCGTCGACATCAACGACGCCAAGGCCGGCATCACGATCGACGTGGAGCAGAAGGACTCGGGCGACACCACGACCGACATCGCGACGCAGTCGGCCACGTCCCTCATCGCCGACAACGTCTCCGCCATCATCGGCGCGGCGTCCTCGGGCGTCTCGAAGACCTTCATCGACCAGGTGACCCAGGCGGGCGTCGTCCAGATCTCGCCGGCCAACACCTCGCCGGACTTCACGACCTACGACGACGACGGCTACTACTGGCGCACCGCTCCCTCGGACGTGCTCCAGGGCCGCATCCTCGGCAACAAGATCCTCGGCGACGGCAAGACCAACGTCTCGATCCTGTACATGAACGACGCGTACGGCACCGGCCTCGAGAAGAACATCAAGGAGACCCTCGAGGCGGGCGGAGCATCCGTCGCGGCCGAGGAGATCTTCGAGCCGGCCTCGACCGACTTCAACTCGGCGCTGACCTCGGTCCTCGCCCCGAACCCCGACGCGCTGGTCGTCATCTCGTTCGACGAGATCAAGACCATCGCGGAGCAGCTCTCGGCCAAGGGCTTCGACTTCTCGAAGCTCTACGGCACGGACGGCAACTACGGCGTCATCGGCGAGTCCGACACCAACGTCGACATCGCCGGCGCCCAGTTCACCAACCCGGGCGTCCAGGCGTCCGAGGACTTCCAGGGCAAGCTGCAGTCGCTCGTCGAGTCGCAGGGCAACGACGCGCTGACCGTGTTCAGCTACGCGCCGGAGTCGTACGACGCCACGGTCCTGACCGCTCTCGCCGCGCTCCAGGGCAAGGCGACGGACGGTGCGACCATCCGCGACAACCTCATGTCGGTCTCGGAGGGCGGCACCAAGTGCACGACCTTCGCCGACTGCGCGAAGCTCATCGCCGACGGCGAGGACGTCGACTACGACGGCCTCTCCGGCCCGATCTCGTTCGACGAGAACGGCGACACCAGCGAGGCCTCGGTCTCGATCTACAAGTACGGCACGGGCAACACCACCTCCTTCGAGGAGACCGTCGAGGGTTCGCTGAACTGACGACGCGGTGACGCGGCTCCTGCCGCATCCCTGAGGGGCTCGGTCTTCGGACCGGGCCCCTCCGCCGTTCCCGGAGCGGAGAGCAGGAGACGCGCCGGTCGTGCGGACGCAGCGAGGCGCGGCGGTCGTCCGGGAGGGTGGCCGCTGTCGGGTGCGGGCGGACGGCTCCGCGGCGTCCAGGGCCCGGCGTGGCGTCGAGGAGCCACCCGGGAGGAGGAGCGGCTCTGACGGCCTGTACGCGCCTCCGAGCGCCTCTCCCGGCCTCGAGGGGGCGCCCTGCCGAACCGCGGGCGGGAGCGACGACGTCGAGCGGGAACGCAGAAGCGCGCGCCCTCCAGTGGGAGGACGCGCGCTCGTGGAGTGCGGAGGGCCTAGGAGGCGCGGAGCAGCTCCGCCTCCTGCGCCAGGCGGTACGTGACGAAGGAACGGCTGTAGTTGCGGCGCTTGCCGCCGGTGGTCTCGGCGATGACGACCTGGGCGTAGACGCCGACGACGCGCCAGCGCTCGTAGTCGCCGATCGCACCGGTGCCGAAGCCGGCTCCGAGTTCCACAGGGGCGGGGGTGTATCTCTTCATGGTCGGCTCCTTCGAGGCGGACGACGCGGCGCTCGAGGCGCTGCGGGGAGGGGAGGAGATCGGCGGCCGATCGCGGTCCCTACCGGGGGAGAGGGGAGCGGGACGTCCCCCTGCAGGGCTGTCCCGTGTACCCAAAACTACGGCAGGCAGGGCGATATCCTGTCCCCCTCGTGGGTGTCGCTGGTGCGGAGAGACTCTCGCTGTCCTGCCCTCGTCCCGCGGACAGGAGACCGAGGGTCTGGCCCGCCGTTCCGCCGACTTCCCGGGGGTTCGGCGGGCATCGCGGAGAGACCGGTGAAGGCCTGTCCGCGCCGGGAGAGCGGCCCCCCGCCTCCCTTCTGCGGCACCCCTTGCCGGCGCGTCTCCGGGCACCGAGCCGCCTGCCTTCCCGCCCTGCTCGGAGTGGTCTCCGAGCCGCCCGGCGCCCTGCGCGAGCGGCCCCGCCTCCGCCCCGGAGCCGCACCGGCCCCTCGGCCCGCTCGCGCCCGCTCCGCGCCCCGGCAACGACGAAGGGCCCGCCGTCCGGAGACGACGGGCCCTTCGCAGCGGGGGTCAGCCGCCGACGGTCGGGGTGCTCGTGGTGACCTCGTTGGTCGTCGCGAGCGTGCCCAGGTAGAGCTCGATGACCTTCGGATCGTTCATCAGCTCCCGGCCCGCGCCCTCGTAGGCGTCGCGGCCCTGGTCGAGGACGTAGCCGCGGTCGCAGATCTGCAGCGCCCGCCGCGCGTTCTGCTCGACGATCATGATCGAGACGCCCGCGCGGTTGATCCGCTGCACGTTGACGAAGGTCTCGTCCTGCCGCATCGGGGACAGGCCGGCGCTGGGCTCGTCGAGCAGCAGCATCGACGGGTCCATCATCAGAGCCCGCGACATCGCCACCATCTGGCGCTCACCGCCCGAGAGCGACCCCGAGCGCTGCTTGAGCCGCTTGCTGAGCTCCGGGAAGAGCTCGGTGACGAACTCGAGCCGCTCCTTGTACAGCTTCGGCTTCTGGTACATGCCCATCTCGAGGTTCTCCTCGATGGTGAGCGACGGGAAGACGTTGTTATTCTGCGGCACGAAGCCCACGCCCTTGGACACCAGCTTGTCGGCCTTGAGGCCGGTGATGTCCTCGCCGTTCAGCAGGACGGTGCCCTGGCGGATGTTGACCAGGCCGAACATCGCCTTCAGCAGCGTCGACTTGCCTGCACCGTTCGGGCCGATGATCCCGACGAGCTCGCCGCGCTTCACGTAGACGTTCGAGCCGTTGAGGATGTTGACCCCCGGCACGTAGCCCGCGTGCAGATCGTGCGTCTCGAGGGTGTTCGGAGTCGTCGTGTCGGCGGTCATCTCTCGTCCTTCTCGAATTCGACGGCCGGGGCGTCGGTCGTCGGGGCGACGCTCGTCGGCGCGGAGGCCGACGGGGACGCCGTTCCGGCGGCCGGAGCGTCGTGGCCGGGCGTCGGGACGCCGGCCTGCTCCGCCTGCCGCTCCACGTCCTCGCGGACGAGGTCGGAGTCCATCTCCTCGGCGATCTCGAGCTGGCCCTCGATCGTGCCCAGGTCGGTGTCGTGGTGCGCGCCCAGGTACGCGTCGATGACGGCCGGGTCGTTCATCACGGTCGAGGGCGGGCCCTCGGCGACGACCTTGCCCTCGGCCATCACGATCACCCAGTCGGCGATCGTGTTGACCATGTGCATGTCGTGCTCGACGAAGAGCACGGTCATGCCCTCGTCCTTCAGGTTCACGATGTGACCCAGGAGCGACTGCGTCAGCGCCGGGTTCACCCCGGCCATCGGCTCGTCGAGCATGACGAGCTCGGGCTCCGACATCAGCGCCCGCGCCATCTCGAGCAGCTTCTTCTGGCCGCCCGACAGGCTCGACGCGTAGTCGTCCCGCTTGGTGTCCAGCTTGAACTTCTCGAGCAGGCGGATCGCGCGCTGCTCGATCGAGTCCTCCTCCTTCGACCACAGCGGGCGGATGAGCGAGGTGAAGATGTTCTCGCCCTTCTGCCCCTTCGCGCCGAGCAGCATGTTCTCGAGCACCGTCATGCCGCCGAGCGCCTTGGTGAGCTGGAACGTGCGCACCATGCCCATCCGCGACACCCGGTAGGCCGGGACGTTGGCGAGGTTCTTGCCCTTGAAGTTCCACTTGCCGGTGTTGGGCTTGTCGAAGCCCGTCAGCAGGTTGAAGAACGTGGTCTTTCCGGCCCCGTTCGGGCCGATCAGGGCGGTGATGGATCCGCGGGGGATCTCGAGGTGCTCGACGTCGACCGCGGTCAGGCCGCCGAAGCGGCGGCTGACGTTGTCGGCGATGACGATGGGGTCCTTCTTCCTGACCCCGGGGACGATTGCTTCCTCGGTGATGTCCGAGACCGGCGTCTTAGGCAAAGTGCAGATCCTTCTTCTTGCCGAAGATCCCCTGGGGTCTGAAGATCACCAGGAGCATGAGGGCTACCCCCACCACGATGAACCGGATGGGTCCGGTCTGCACGGTGGTGAGGCGGATGAGGTCGTTGTTGAGGACCCCGGTGTCGATCCCGAGCGTGAGCAGTCCGTCGGTCAGACCGAGGACGACCCAGAAGATGATCGAGCCGACGACGGGTCCGAAGACCGTCGCGGCGCCGCCCAGCAGCATGATCGTGTAGAGGAAGAACGTGAGCTGGGTGCCGTAGTTGTCGGGCTGAAGCGAGCGGGGGAGGATGAACAGCGCTCCTGCGAGGCCTCCGAGCACGCCGCCCAGGATGAGCGCCTGGATCTTGTACGAGAAGACGTTCTTGCCGAGCGAGCGCACGGCGTCCTCGTCCTCGCGGATGCCCTTGATGACGCGGCCCCAGGGGCTGCGCATCAGGAGGAACACCAGGAGGCAGGCCAGGAGCACGAGGCCCCAGCCGACGATCCGCACCCACCACTGGTCCTGGCTGTAGGTGAGGACGCCGATGCCCCAGCGGCCCTCGGGGAGCGGGTTGAGGTCGTTGAACGCCTTCGCCGCGCCGTTGATGCCCTCCGAGCCGCCGGTGATCGCCGAGAACTCGGGGGTCTTGACAGAGAGCCGGATGATCTCCGCCGCCGCGATCGTGACGATCGAGAGGTAGTCGGCCCGCAGCCGCAGCGTCGGGATGCCCAGGATGAGCGCGAAGACGGTCGCCGCGACGATCGTCGCGAGGAAGGAGCCCCAGACGGGCCATTCGAACTTGACCGAGGTGATGGCGAAGGCGTAGCCGCCTACTGCCATGAAGCCGGCCTGTCCGAAGTTGAGCAGCCCCGTGAATCCGAAGTGGATGACCAGGCCGATGGTCGCCAGCGCGTACGCGGCGACAGTGGGATCGACGATCTGCCCGATCGCCAGCCAGATGAAGTTGAGGTTCATGGTGTCCTAGCCGATCCGTTCCTTGCGGCCCAGGATTCCCTGCGGCCTGACCAGGAGGATGATGATCATGAGAACGAGCGGAGCCACGTACTTGAGGTTCTCCGGGATCCAGATCGTCGAGATGTTCATCATCAGTCCGATGATGAGCGAGCCGACCAGCGCGCCGTAGGCGGAGCCGAGTCCGCCGAGCGTGATCGCCGCGAAGATCAGCAGCAGGATCGACGCTCCCGTGTCCCAGCGCAGCGACTGGTAGTAGCCGATGTAGACGCCCGCCAGCGCGGCGAGAGCGCCCGACATCACCCAGACGACGCGGATGACGCGCTCGACGTTGATGCCCGAGGCGGAGGCGAGGGCCCGGTTGTCCGAGACCGCCCGCATCGCCTTGCCGATCTTCGTCTTCGTGAGGACGTAGGCCACGGCGACGATGCAGACGACGCCGACGACGGCGCCGACGATGTCGGTGAACTTCAGGCTGATCCCGAGCTCCGGCACCGTGAAGAACGGAGCGGTGCTGTTGGGGAGCGAGAGGCGGTCGGCTCCGAAGAAGAAGACGAACACGTAGCGCAGGGCCAGCGAGAGGCCGATCGTCACGATCATCAGCGGGATGAGCTGGATGCCCTTCTTCCGCAGCGGCTTCCAGAGCAGTCCGTCCTGGACGAAGCCGAAGGCCCCGCCGAGGATCACCGCGATCGGGATGGCCAGCAGCGCCGGGAGTCCGAAGACCCCGGAGAAGAGGTACGCCATCAGCGCGCCGAAGGTGACCAGCTCGCCGTGGGCGAAGTTGTTCAGGCCGGTCACGCCGTAGATCAGCGAGGCGCCGATCGCCGCGAGGGCGATCAGGAGCCCGAAGATCAGTCCGGTGACGACCTTCGGCCAGAAGATGATCCAGAACGTGTCGGCCGACACCGGCTGGTTCACCGCGTTGGACGTCCCGTCGGGGTTCGTCGCGTCGTTGCCGGTCGTGCCCTCGGTCGCGGGGCTCGTCGGAGCCGCGGAGTCCGTCGGGACCGGGACGGTCGCTCCGGAGCCCTTCGGGTTGGCCGTCGAGACGATGAAGTTGACGATCTGGTTCTGCGAGGCGACGATCTTCACCTGCTTCGGGTTCTGACCCGCGGCGGGGTAGCCCTTGTCGGCGGGCAGGGACTCCTCGTCGACGGTCACCGTGTAGGTGCCCGCGGCGTCGAGGGGGAACGTGGCCCGGCCGTCCTCGCCGGTTGTCACGGTCGCGGAGGCGTCGCCTCCGATCTCGACGGTCACCCCCGTCAGGTTCTCGTTCGTCCCCTGCACGCGGACCCAGGCGATGATCGACTGGTCGGCGGTGGTGGCGGCGAGTGCGGCGGGGGCCGCCGCGGCGATCCCGGTGAGGGTCGCGGCGAGCAGACCCAGGGCCAGGAGCCGGTCTCGGAGCCTCGGGCGTCTCCTATCCACGGGGCGCCTCCCGGTCCGTCGGATGCAGGGTCGTCGAGCGCTGGCGGCGCATCGAACGGCTGGCTGTGAGCAAGACGTCTACCTCTCGTCAGGGTGCACAGACGGATGGGGTCTCCGGGCACGCCCGAATCGCCGTCGTCAAACAACGTTGGTTGACCATACGTTCCGCATGTGTCGGCGGTGTTTCACCGTCCGCACTTACGCGTGACGACATTATGAGGGAGAGGAGAGCGCTCCAGCGCCCATCCGCGGCCCGGCGGCCGCGCCGTCGAGGAATACCGCGAGCCTCACGGCGCTTAAGATCGAACAACCGTGGCGCTCGTGAGCGGACTCCTCCCGTCCTCTCCGGGCTCCCGCACTCGACCTGCTAAGGGGCATTGATGGACCAGCCGGATCCCTTCGGATTCCTCGGACTCACCTACGACGACGTCATGCTCCTCCCGGGGCACACCGACGTCATCCCGAGCGAGGCCGACACGGCCTCCCGTCTCACCAAGCGCATCAGCGTGGCGACCCCGTTGCTCTCCGCGGCGATGGACACCGTCACCGAGGCGCGCATGGCGATCGCGATGGCCCGCCAGGGCGGCCTCGGCGTCCTGCACCGCAACCTCTCCATCGCCGACCAGGCCGACCAGGTCGACCGGGTGAAGCGGAGCGAGTCGGGCATGGTCTCGAACCCCGTCACCACCACCCCGGACGCCACCGTCGCCCAGGTCGACGACCTCTGCGGCCAGTACCGGATCAGCGGCCTCCCCGTCGTCGACTCCACCGGCGTGCTCGTGGGCATCATCACCAACCGCGACATGCGCTTCGTCTCGCCGTTCGAGAAGGCGACCACGCTCGTCCGCGACGTGATGACCAGCACCGGCCTGATCACGGGCCGCGTCGGCATCCCCGACAGCGAGGTCATCGCCCTCTTCGCGCAGCACAAGATCGAGAAGCTGCCGCTCGTCGACGCGCAGGGCAAGCTCGCCGGCCTCATCACGGTCAAGGACTTCGACAAGTCGGAGCAGTACCCCAACGCCACGAAGGACGACGAGGGCCGCCTCCGGGTCGGCGCCGCGATCGGCTTCTTCGGCGACGCCTGGCAGCGCGCCACCGCCCTGCTCGACGCGGGCGTCGACGTGATCGTCGTCGACACCGCCAACGGCGACTCCGCCGGCGTGCTCGACATCATCCGCCGCCTGAAGTCCGACTCCGCGTTCGCTGGCGTCGACGTCATCGGCGGCAACGTCGCGACCCGCTCCGGGGCGCAGGCCCTCGTCGACGCGGGCGCCGACGCCATCAAGGTCGGCGTCGGCCCCGGCTCGATCTGCACCACCCGCGTCGTCGCCGGCGTCGGAGTCCCGCAGGTCACCGCGGTCTACGAGGCGTCCCTCGCCGCGCGCGAGTCCGGCGTGCCGGTGATCGCCGACGGCGGCCTCCAGTACTCCGGCGACATCGCCAAGGCGCTCGTCGCCGGCGCCGACACCGTGATGCTCGGCTCGCTCCTCGCGGGCTGCGAGGAGAGCCCCGGCGACCTCGTGTTCCAGAACGGCAAGCAGTTCAAGACCTACCGCGGGATGGGCTCCCTCGGCGCCCTGCAGACCCGCGGCGAGCGGACCTCCTACTCGAAGGACCGCTACTTCCAGTCCGACGTGCCCACCGACGACAAGCTGATCGCCGAGGGCATCGAGGGCCAGGTGCCCTATCGCGGCCCGCTCGCGAACGTGGCGTACCAGCTCGCCGGCGGGCTCCGCCAGTCGATGTTCTACGTCGGAGCGCGCACCATCCCCGAGCTGAAGGAGCGCGGGAAGTTCGTGCGCATCACGGCGGCCGGGCTGAAGGAGTCGCACCCGCACGATGTGCAGATGGTGGTGGAGGCGCCGAACTACCGGCGCTGAGAGGTCTGGTGGTGCCGGCGGCGGATCGGGATCGCGGCCCCTCTGCCCGATGGGCCTGCGGCCCATACGCCCACCACGCCGGAGGGGCCGCGATCCCGATCCGCCGCCTCCCTCCGGGAGACGAGCACCGGTCCTCGGCTGAGGGGCGGGGTACGCAGCGCGAGCGGCGCGAGGCGCCGCCGCGACTGCGGGGGGAGGCTTCCGCCTTTGCCGACGCGCGGGAGTGGTCGTGCGCCGCGCGCGAGCGCGACGGAGTGGGGACTGGCGTCCCGCGTTGCAGCGAATCGTGGTGGCGGCCGCGCAGGCTTCACCTGCTGGTGGAGTGCGCCCGCTCGCGTCGATCGCGGCCCGGTGAGGAGCCCGGTGGGAGCGGAAGCAAGCGATCCGCTTTCCAGCGGATCGTCGTAGCGCGGACGCGAGACGCTCTTGGGAACGCGACCGCCCGCTCGGGCCGACCGCGGGCGAGCGACGAGCGGAGCGAGGAGCGAGCCACAGTAAACTCAGCGTCATGGAGATCGAGATCGGGCGCGCCAAGCGCGCCCGCCGCGCGTATGCCTTCGACGACATCGCCGTCGTCCCGAGCCGCCGGACGCGCGACCCCGAGGTCGTGTCGGTGAAGTGGTCGATCGACGCGTACCAGTTCGCGACGCCGATCCTCGCCGCGCCGATGGACTCGGTGGTGTCGCCGGCGACGGCGATCCGGCTCGGGCATCTGGGGGCGCTGGGCGTCCTCGACCTCGAGGGTCTGTGGACGCGGTACGTGGACCCGGAGCCGCTGCTCGAGGAGATCCGCCGGCTTCCGGCCGAGACCGCGACGCAGCGGATGCAGGAGATCTACTCCGCTCCGATCCGCCCCGAGCTGGTGACCGCGCGCCTGGCCGAGATCCGCGCCGCGGGCGTCACCGTCGCCGGGGCCCTGTCGCCCCAGCGGACCGCGGAGCTGTACCAGACCGTCGTCGACGCCGGGGTCGACGTGTTCGTCATCCGCGGCACGACCGTCTCGGCCGAGCACGTCTCGCGCGACACCGAGCCGCTGAACCTCAAGAAGTTCATCTACGAGCTCGACGTGCCCGTCATCGTCGGCGGCGCCTCCACCTACACCGCGGCCCTGCACCTCATGCGCACGGGCGCCGCGGGTGTCCTCGTCGGGTTCGGCGGCGGTGCCGCCTCCACCACCCGCACGACGCTCGGCATCCAGGCTCCGATGGCGACCGCGGTCGCCGATGTCGCCGGCGCTCGCCGCGACTACCTCGACGAGTCGGGCGGACGCTACGTGCACGTCATCGCGGACGGCGGCCTCGGCACCTCCGGCGACATCGTGAAGGCCGTCGCGGTGGGCGCGGACGCCGTGATGCTCGGCTCGGCGCTGGCCCGCGCGACCGACGCTCCCGGCGGGGGCTGGCACTGGGGCGCGGAGGCGCACCACCCGCAGCTGCCGCGCGGCCGCCGCGTCGAGGTCGGCACCGTCGGCACCCTCGAGCAGGTCCTCTACGGCCCGGCCACCGGTGCCGACGGCACGGCGAACCTCATCGGCGCCCTGCGCCGCTCGATGGCGACGACCGGCTACTCCGACCTCAAGGAGTTCCAGCGGGTCGAGGTCGTCGTCGCGCCGTACCAGCCCAGCTGACGCTCACCGACCGAGGCGATCCGGCCCGTCGAGGCCGCCGCGAACAGCGGGCTCCCTCGACGGCCCGGAGGTCCCTTGACGCGGCGGACGCCGGGACGGGCCGGCCGGATGAGCAGGGGGCTGGCGTCGTGAGCCTTGCGCCAGCCCAGCGGACGACGCTGCGGACCCGCGCGCGGAGCCGGTCCTCACGGCGCTTCTCGGCGAGAAGCACGAGCTCGGGAGCGGTCCCGGAGGAACGCCGGGTCGGTCCAGGTCGACGGCGGTCTGCGCCGGATCCGAGACGGCGAGTCCGCCTATCAGTGCGGGTGGGGGCGGACGCGCGCTCCGCGACGCCGTTCCGCATCCGGCTGCCCAGGTCCGTCGCCCCTCGACATGCACGGTCACCGCGAGCGGCTCGACCAGGGGGGTCCCGGACCGCCGCCGCCGACTCGCGGAGGACGAAGGGCGCGCTCCAGGTCGCGGCCACGGCGTCGATCCGCGCCCGCTGCCGCTCGTCCGCGGAGGCCCTCGCCCACTCGCCGGCCCGCGCGTACCGCGGCGCAGCCGCACGGACTCGTCCGACCGGCGGCACGCCCCGTCTCGACAGATCCCCACTGCACGCTTCCGCCCCCCTTTCCCTCCCTCCGCTCCTCCTGTGGAGACTCCCCCCATCCCCTGTGGGCAGCGAGGGAACGCAGGACCGCCGAGCCGGCCGGGAACCGCGGGATCCCTCGACTGGTCGGGGTTCCCTCGGCAGGAGGGCTCCGCACGCGCCTAAGCTGGAAGTCCCGAGTGGGAGCGCCGCACGGCGCGGAGGGAGCACGCATGGTCGAGGTCCGCAGGGTCAAACTGCCCGGTGTCGGGGTTCTGCACACGTTCCTGACGGCCGACGGCGGGAAGGTCGGCGTCATCGCCCACCGCTCCGGCCACAGCGACCTGATCACGTTCGCCGAGGGCGACCAGGACGGCGCCAAGGTGTCCCTCCGCCTGAGCGACGACGAGGCGCACACGCTCGCCGAGCTCCTCGGCGGCACGCAGATCACGGAGTCGCTGACCGCGCTCGACCAGATCCCGGGCCTCTCGATCGACTGGTTCACCGTCGACTACGACGACCACATCGCCGGACAGCAGCTCGGCAAGCCCGCCGACCGAGGGATTGTCGGGCTGACCGTCGTCGCCGTGGTCCGGGGCGACGCCGCCAATCCGGCGCCGGCCCCCGACTTCCGCGTCTTCCCCGGCGACACCCTCGTGGTCGCCGGCAGCCCCGAGAAGGTCGCCAAGGCGTTCGCGTTCTTCCGCACCGGCAGCTTCGCCAAGACGGTCGACGCCCCGCCCGGAGCCTGAGGATGCACCACGGCGAAGACCTCATCGTCCTCGGCGTCCTGTTCGTCGTCGCCTACGTCCTCGGCCGGCTGGGGAGGACGATCGGGCTCCCGGCCATCCCGATCTACATGGTCGTCGGGCTCCTCGCGAGCCCGAACTTCCACCTCTTCCCGCTCGACTTCGAGTCGAGCTACATCGAGCTGACCGCGGTCTTCGGGCTGATCCTGCTGCTGTTCAATCTCGGCCTGGAGTTCGACCAGGACGAGTTCTTCGGGAACGCCGGCCGTCTGATCCTCTCCGGCGGCTCCTACATCGCGGTCAACATGGCCGTCGGCCTCGGCTTCGGCTTCGCGCTGGGCTGGGGGAGCCGCGAGGCGCTGATCATCGCCGGCATCACGGCGACGAGCTCGAGCGCGATCGTCACCAAGCTGCTGATCGAGCTCAAGCGCCTGGCGAACCCCGAGACGCCGATGATCCTGGGCGTCACGGTCGTCGAGGACATCTTCATCGCGGTCTACCTGGCGATCGTGTCCGTCGTGCTCTCGGGCGAGACGGAGCCGTGGCCGGTGGTGCTCAAGCTCGTCATCGCGTTCGCGTTCCTCGTGGTGATGTTCGCGATCGCCCGCTGGGGCGGGAAGGTCGTCTCCCGCTTCTTCCGCACCCGCGACGACGAGCTGTTCACGATCCTGTTCTTCGGTCTCGCCATCCTGTTCGGCGGCATCGGCGAGGTCCTCGGAGTGACGGACGCCATCGGCGCGTTCCTGATCGGACTGGTCATCGGAGCGACGCGGTTCCGGTCGAGGGTCGAGCACATCGCGATCCCGCTGCGCGACGTGTTCGGAGCCTTCTTCTTCGTCAACTTCGGCCTCGGGCTGGATCCCGGCGCGTTTCCGAGCGTCGTTGTCCCGGTGCTGATCGCCGCGGTGATGACCATCGTCCTGAACCTCGGCGCGGGGCAGTTCGTCGCGTGGCTCAACAAGCTCGGACCGCGCGCGGGCCTGAACGCGGCGTTCATCCTGCACAACCGCGGCGAGTTCGCGCTCATCCTGGCGACGCTCTCGCTCTCGGCGGGGCTCGACGAGCGGATCCAGCCCTTCGCCGGCCTCTACGTGCTGATCATGGCGATCGTCGGGCCGATCCTCGCCTCGCGCTCCGAGAGCATCGGCGCGTTCCTCTCGCGGCGGCGGCACCGCCCGGCACCCGCAGCGGCCACGGCCATGGACGAGGAGGACTTCGCGCTCGTGGAGGCGGCGATGGCCGCGCCCGCCGTCTCCGCGGAGGAGGCCCCCGCTCCTCCGAGGCGCCCCGCGGAGCCGGACGAGCTCGACGACGAGTTCCCCGATCCGATGCGCCAGGCGCTCATCGACCAGGCGATGCAGCAGTCCGACGGCGCCGACGACGCCCGGCCCCGCCGCCCGAGGGAGCCCGACTACTGATCCCACGGAGCTCCCACACTCACGGGTTAGGCTCGATCCGGCCCGCGGGACACCGCACGGATCGAGGGCGGACGAGGGACGAATGACGCAGAGCACGGTCGGGCAGGTGGCCCGGCGCCCGCGCTGGATCGCCGCGCTGGCGCTCGCACTCCTGATCGCCGGGCTCTTCGCCGCGCTCGGGCAGTGGCAGGTCGGCCGCGCGGTCGAAGCCGCCGCGCCCGACTCCGGAGTGTCGGAGACGACGCTCCCGCTCACCGAGGTCGCGACCCCCTCCCGCTCGATCACGGCTACCGCCGACGGACAGCGCGTGGAGGGCTCGTCCGTCTTCGTGCCGGGCGGTGCCGAGATCCTCGGCGGCCGCCTGAACGGCGAGCAGCCGGGCTGGTGGGTCATCGCCCGTACCCGCACCGCCGACGCCGACCTGGTGCTCGCCTACGGCTGGACGCAGGACGAGGCGCAGGCGCAGTCCGTCGCGGACGCGCTCAACAGCGGGAGCGAGCAGGCGCCCTCCTCCTTCACCGGCCGCCTCGTGGCCAACGAGGCCGCGGAGGCGCCGGCGGAGGGCCTGGACCCCGCCACCCTCACCGCGCTCTCCGTCCCCGCGCTGATCAACCGCTGGCCGGACCCGCCGCAGGACGTCTACCAGGGCTACGTCGTCGTCGACGAGCCGGTCGCCGGCCTCGGGGCCATCGACTCCCCGGCGCGCGTGAGCGACGTCTCGCTGAACTGGCTCAACGTCTTCTACGCGATCGAGTGGGTCGTCTTCGCCGGCTTCGCCCTCTACCTCTGGTTCCGCCTCGTCAAGGACGCGTGGGAGCGCGAGGCCGAGGAGGCGCTCGACGCCGAGGAGCGCGCCCGCGCCGACCTGGGCGACCGGGCCGAGGCCCCCGCCCCCGCACCGTAAACTGGTCGTCATGCCCCTCGAGCCCAAGCCCGCGCAGTTCCCTGCGATCCGGAGCGCGCTGCGCTTCTACCGGGTGACCTCGATCATCACCGGCGTGATGCTGCTCCTGCTCTGCGCGGAGATGCTCCTCAAGTACGTCTTCCACCTCGAGCTGTTCGCCTTCGGCCAGCAGGGCGTCCTGCACTTCGCCCCGATGTACGAGGTGCCCGGAGGCGATTTCAGGTCGAGCGGCACCGGCGCGAACCTGTCCACCGGCATCCTGATCGCGCACGGCTGGTTCTACGTCGTCTACCTCTTCGCCGACTTCCGCCTGTGGAGCCTCATGCGCTGGCCGTTCACGCGCTTCGTGCTCATCGCGCTCGGCGGCGTGGTGCCCACCCTCTCCTTCTTCGTCGAGACCCGCATCGCCCGCGAGGTCGAGCAGTACCTCGAGCGCCGGACCGCCGGCACCGACCCGAAGACCCCGACCGACTCCGTGGAGGCCCCCCATTAGCGAGCAGCCCACCGCTCCCCAGCCGCACCTGGCCGCGCAGCCCGTCCTCGTCGTCGACTTCGGCGCGCAGTACGCGCAGCTGATCGCCCGCCGAGTCCGCGAGGCGAACGTCTACTCCGAGATCGTGCCCTCCAACGCCACGGCCGCCGAGATCGCCGCGAAGTCGCCCGTCGGCATCATCCTCTCGGGCGGCCCCTCCAGCGTGTACGAGGAGGGCGCCCCGCAGCTCGACCCTGCGATCTTCGACCTCGGGGTCCCGGTCCTGGGCATCTGCTACGGCTTCCAGGTGATGGCGAAGACGCTCGGCGGCGAGGTCGCCAACACCGGGCTGCGCGAGTACGGAGCGACGGACGCCGCCCTCTCGACCGACGGTGGCGTGCTCCTCGGCGAGCAGCCCGCCGACCAGACGGTGTGGATGAGCCACGGCGACTCGGTCGCACAGGCGCCCGAGGGCTTCGAGGTCCTCGCCTCCACGAGCTCCACCCCGGTCGCCGCCTTCGGCAACGACGAGCGCCGCCTCTACGGCGTGCAGTGGCACCCGGAGGTCAAGCACTCCGCCTACGGCCAGGCCGTCATCGAGAACTTCCTCCACCGCGCCGCGGGCATCCCGGCCGACTGGAACTCCTCCAACGTGATCGACGACCAGGTCGCCGTGATCCGCGAGCAGGTCGGCACCGGACGCGTCATCTGCGGCCTGTCCGGCGGAGTCGACTCCGCCGTCGCCGCTGCGATCGTGCACCGCGCCATCGGCGACCAGCTCACCTGCGTCTTCGTCGACCACGGACTCCTCCGCAAGGACGAGCGCCGCCAGGTCGAGGAGGACTACGTCGCCGCGACCGGCGTCCGCCTGGTCACCGTCGACGCGCGCGAGCAGTTCCTCGACGCGCTCGCCGGCGTCAGCGACCCGGAGCAGAAGCGCAAGATCATCGGCCGCGAGTTCATCCGCACCTTCGAGGCCGCCGCCGAAGCGCTCGTGCTCGAAGCCCAGGGCGAGGGCGAGACGATCGACTTCCTCGTCCAGGGCACGCTCTACCCCGACGTCGTCGAATCCGGCGGCGGCACCGGCACCGCCAACATCAAGTCCCACCACAACGTCGGCGGACTCCCCGAGGACCTGCAGTTCGCGCTCGTCGAGCCGCTCCGCACCCTCTTCAAGGACGAGGTCCGCGCGATCGGCCGCGAGCTCGGCCTCCCCGAGGTCATCGTCGGCCGCCAGCCCTTCCCCGGACCCGGCCTCGGCATCCGCATCGTCGGCGAGGTCACCCAGGAGCGGCTCGACCTCCTCCAGGACGCCGACGCCATCGTCCGCGCCGAGCTCACCGCCGCCGGCCTCGACACCGAGATCTGGCAGTGCCCCGTCGTCCTCCTCGCCGACGTCCGCTCCGTCGGAGTCCAGGGCGACGGCCGCACCTACGGCCACCCCATCGTCCTGCGCCCCGTCTCCTCGGAAGACGCGATGACCGCCGACTGGACCCGCCTGCCCTACGACCTCCTCGCCAGAATCTCCAACCGCATCACCAACGAGGTGAGCGGCGTGAACCGGGTGGTGCTGGATGTGACGTCCAAGCCCCCCGGCACCATCGAGTGGGAGTGATTCCGCGGGTCTCCGCGCGGTCAGCTGCAAGGCGGAGAAGGGCGCGATACCGGAGGTATCGCAACCGCCGACAACGCCGCAGATGACCGTGCGGAGACC
>NZ_PSUU01000056.1:0-19023 GCF_002932015.1 Rathayibacter sp. AY1H3 | reverse complement strand
CAGCACCACGGCCAGGCCCGCGACGATGACGACCAGCGCGAGCAGCACTCCGGCGCGGCGTCGCCGGTAGACCCGGGAGGGCAGGCGGCGAGGCGGCGGCGGGGGCGGCGTCTAGGGGCAGGCTGCGACGGGCGGCCGCGGCGGAGCGGACGCGTGCGGTGGTCGCGCGGAGCTGTCGGGTAGTGCTCTCGGAGCCGGCGTTCGCCTCCGGCGGCGATCCTCGACGATGCGGTGGACGGGGGCGCCCGCGGCTCCGAGCGGTGGACGGGTGCCTGTGCAGCGGGCCGGGGACGCGGCCGTCAGTGCGTGGGCACCCGCTCCGGACGGATGCGCTCGGGAACGGGGACGAGCGCGTGGGTGATCGCGCTCGAGAGGGTGAAGGCGCTGGAGTCGAGGTGCGAGGAGTGCCCGAGTCGTGTCGCTTCGGAGGCGCGCTGCTTCGCTCCGGAGGCGGGCCGGATGTCTCCCGAGAGGCTGATCTCGCCGAACGCGGCGATCCCGGGCCGCAGCGGCGTGTAGGCGTGGGCGGAGGCGATGGCGACCGCGATCGCCAGGTCCGCCGCCGGCTCCATGAGCTTCACGCCGCCGACGGTCGACACGTAGACGTCGCAGCGCCGCAGGGGGATGCCCGCCTGCCGCTCGAGGACCGCGAGGATCATCGCGACCCGGGACGCGTCGACTCCGTTCGTGACGCGGCGGGGGTGCTCGCCGTCGTTCGCGATCACGAGCGCCTGGATCTCGACGGGGAGCGCGCGGCGTCCCTCCATCGCGACCGTGACGCAGATGCCCGGGGTGGGGAAGCGGGTGCGGCTGAGGAACAGACCGCTCGGGTCGGGGATCTCGGCGATGCCCTCGGCGGTCATCTCGAAGCAGCCGACCTCGTCCGTCGGGCCGAAGCGGTTCTTGAGCGAGCGGACGAAGCGCAGCGCCGTCTGCCGGTCGCCCTCGAAGTGGCAGACCACGTCGACCAGGTGCTCGAGCAGGCGCGGCCCCGCGATGGAGCCGTCCTTCGTGACGTGTCCGACGAGCACGAGGGGGAGCGCCCGCTCCTTGCAGACGCGGATGAGGGTCGCGGCGACCTCGCGGACCTGGCTGGGACCGCCGGGCAGGCCGTCGACGGTGTCGCTCGCGACCGTCTGCACCGAGTCGACGATGAGCAGGTCCGGCCGGACCTCGTCGATCTGGCCGAGGACGGTGGCGAGGTCGGTCTCGGCCGCGAGGAAGAGGCTGTCGTGCATCGCGCCGGTGCGCTCGGCCCGCATGCGCACCTGCGCGGCCGACTCCTCCGCGCTGACGTAGAGGACCCGCTGGCCCTCGGCCGCGGCGCGGCTCGCGACCTCGAGCAGGAGGGTCGACTTGCCCACGCCGGGCTCTCCCGAGAGGAGCACGACCGCACCGGAGACGATCCCGCCGCCGAGCACGCGGTCGAGCTCGCCCACGCCGGTGGGGCGGTGCGCCGCCGACGTGGTCTCGATCTCGGTGATGGGCCGCGCGATGCGGCCGGCGGCCGGAGCCACAGCGGCGACCGCGCGGACGAGGCCGGTGCGCTCGGTGCTCTCGATCACGGAGCCCCACTGCTGGCACTCGCCGCAGCGGCCTACCCACTTCGCGGTCGTCCATCCGCACTCCGAGCAGCGGTACGGGGCGGTGCGCGTCTTCGAGGAGGCCATGAGGTCCTTTCGGGGCGGAGGAGGGGGACGAGCGCGACGCTACGGGGGACCCCCGACACCGCCGCTCGTTCGAACGTGTCTTCGACAGTACAGTCCACCACCGACGCCGCGAGCGGGGCGCGCCAGGCCGGGGGAGAGGTTGCGTGGAAGCCGTCTGTTGAGGAGCGTCGTCGCGGGGGAGCGGAGGCGGAGGATCGCGCCTCGGAAGACGACTCCCGAGCGCCGCTCCGTCGGCGTCGGACGTCTGCGGGAGACTGGGGGACATGCCCTCGACAGTGCACGTCCTCAAGTCCGGCCGCCCGCTCGGAGTCAGCTGGTCCGGCCCCGAGGGCGCCGAGCGGGTCGTCGTCCTGGCGCATCCCGCTCCCGGCTCCTCGGACTTCGACCCCGACCCGGAGGCGACCGCGCGCCACGGGGTGCGCCTGCTCTCGTTCGACCGCCCGGGCTACGGCGCCTCCTCCCTCCTGACCGACCTCGACCCCGCCGGAGCGGGCGTCGGCGCCAGCCCCGAGCAGGCCGCCGCCGACATCGCCGAGTACCTCGCGACCGTCGGCATCGCCTCCGTCAGCGTCGCCGGCTGGTCGGCGGGAGGCCGCGTGGCCCTCGCGCTCGCCGCGAACTACCCCGGCCTCGTGGAGCGCGTCGCCGTGATCGGCACGCCCGCTCCCGACAGCGCCGTGCCGTGGGTCGGCGACGAGAATCGCGCCGAGCTCGCCCGCCTGGCCGACCTCCCGCTCGACGAGGCCGTCCGCTCGCTCACCCGCACCCTCGAGGGCGCCTTCGGCCCGACCCCCGCCCCGGACGCCCTGCTCGGGATGCTCGGCTCCGGCGACGCCGACACCGCGGTGCTCGAGACCCCCGGAGTCCGCGAGCGCCTCTCGCGCATGCTCGAGCGCGCCGTCGCCCAGGGCGCCCTCGGCATGGCCGCCGACCTCATCGGCTACGGCGTGCAGGAGTGGGGCTTCGCCGTCGAGTTCGCCGAGCCGCCCGCGCTCCTCCTCTACGGTGCCGAGGACGCGGTCGCCGGCCGCCGCCACGCCGAGTGGTACGCCGCACGGCTGCCCGACTCCCGCCTCGAGGTCGTGCCCGGCCGCGGCCACCTGCTCGCGATTCCGGAGTGGGACCGTGTGCTTGGCTTCCTCCTCCCCGCCTGACGGCGGCCCGTCCTCTCGATTGGCGCGACTTCCGGCCGTCGCGTACACTCGACCCCGGTACCGTGTCCGAGCGGCCGAAGGAGCATGTCTCGAAAACATGTGTGGGCTTGCGTCCACCGTGGGTTCAAATCCCACCGGTACCGCCAACGAGAAGGCCCCCCGCTTCCACGGAAGCAGGGGGCCTTCGTCGTTCCCGGCGTCGTGCGGCGGTCGCGACGTGCGGGTCGGCCGGCGTTGAGCAGCCAGGAGCGGCCGGCGCGCAGGGCCCGGTAGAGGCGCCTGACCGCGTGGTCGGCCTCGGCCGAGCCGACGTCCGAGAAGGAGCCCGCCCCGCCCCAGAGTCCGAGCGCGTCGGCGGCCGCCGCCCGCACCTCTCTGCGGGTCGTCGCTCCGGCGAACAGCCCGTCGAGCCGTTCCGCGGCGCGGGCCCGCGCGCCGTCCTGCTGCGACCGTGCGACCTCGCGCACCTCGGCGACGGCCGCCGTGATCTCGGCGAGCACAGCGGGGATCGTGCGGTCCATCCTCCTGAGCCTAGGAGCGGGAGCGCGAGCGCTGCGAGGCGGCGTGGGTCAGGAGCGTCGCCACGACTCCGACGAGCACGCCCAGCGCGGTCTCGAGCGCCCGGTCGCGCAGCAGCACGAGCTCGTCGACGGGATGCGCGAGCTCGACCATGAGGATCGCGAGCGGAGTGACGAAGGCGAGGGTCAGGCCGTAGTTGCGGCCGACGACGAGCTCGGCGGTCATCTGGAGGAGCACCACCACCACGATCACGGCGAGCGGGGAGAGCGGCAGGGCCAGGAGCGCGGCCGCGATCAGCACTCCGACGATCGTGCCGAGCATCCGGTGGCCCGCCCGCACGAGCCGGGCGCCCGCATCCGCTCCCGAGACGGCTGCGACGGCGGAGACCATCGCCCAGTAGGGGTGGCCCAGGCCCGTCGCGGTCGGGATGGTGCCTGCCACCAGGACGACGGCCCCGAAGCGGAGCAGGGCGGCGCGCGTCGCCGGACGGGCCGCCGCCGCACGGAACGAGGTGCGCCACGGCGTCGGGGCGAGGCGGCGTGCGCGGGGGAGCGCGAGACCGCTCAGGCCGACGACGAGCGAGAAGGCGGCGGAGCCCGCGGCGAGAGCGACGGCGAGCGGGATCCGCGAGGGCTCGGACGGGACGGACGCGCACGCCGTGACGGCGAACACCGGGAACAGCGGGCCGGGCGGGTGCCAGTGCAGGGCGTCGCTGAGGTAGGCCGCCGCGACGGTCACGGCGACCACGACGGGGATGATCAGCCAGTCGCGGTGAGGAGAGAGGGAGACGACGGTGCCGAGGGTCACGGTGGTGACGAGGAACGCGGCTGCCGACAGCTGCATCAGCAGGCGCGGCCGGTGCGTGTGCTGGCGACCGTAGAGGGCCGTGAAGGTGCCGAAGGTCGCGTAGAGGGCGAGATCGGTGCGGCCGAGCGCCCAGAGGACGAGCAGCGGGACGGCGATCGAGACGCCGGCGCGCAGGGCGACGCGATGGGCGCCGGCGTGCGGGCCGAAGGCGAGGAGCTCGCGGGGGTGGGGCAGAACGGGGGTGACGGCCATCGGGTCCTCTGATCGGGGTCCGAGCGGCGGCGGCCGGAGAAGTGTTTCACGGGTGAAGCAGATATACTTTACGTGTGAATCAGTCTGAAAGCCAGCCGGGCGACGCGGTCGACGAGATCAGGGCGGGCTGGGCGGTGCTGCGGCCCGAGCTCGACACCTCCGCCGTCGACGTCGTCGGGCGGCTGATCCGCGCCTCCGCGCTGATCGTGCGGGCGACGGAGGAGCTGCTCGCCGCCCACGGGCTGACCCGCGGCGAGTTCGACGTGCTCTCCACGCTGCGTCGCGCCGGCGCTCCGCAGTCGCCGACGACCCTCCGGACGATCGCCCTCGCCTCCGCTCCCGCGATCACCAAGCGCGTGCACTCGCTGGAGCGGCGGGGCCTGGTGCGGCGCGCCGCGAACCCGGCGGACGGGCGCGGCTCGCTCATCACGCTGACTCGCGAGGGGGAGGAGCTGGTCGACCGGGCCTTCCCCGAGGTGCTCGACGCCGAGCGGGTGCTGCTCTCGGGGGTGCCCGCCGATCTGCGGGCGGAGGCGTCGCGCTCGCTCCGCGCGGTGCTCGCGAGCGTCGAGGCGGCCGCGAGCCGGTGACCCGCGTGGTGACTGCGAGGCGGCGGGCGCTCGCTACCGTGGTCCCATGCGCCTGACCTCGAGCTTCACCGTGCCGACGCGGCCGCCGGTGCTGCAGCTGGTCAAGACGGCGGCGGCCACGATCGTCACCTGGCTCCTCGCCGGCGTCGTCTTCCCGGGGACGCTGCCCGTCTTCGGCGCGATCGCCGCGCTCCTCGTCGTCGCGCCGAGCATCAACCAGTCGTTCTCCAAGGCCCTCGAGCGCTCGGTCGGCGTCATCATCGGCGTGATCGTCGGATCAGTGATCGGCACGGTGCTCGGCGGCGAGAGCATCATCGTTCTCCTCGCGATCGTGGCCGCGATCGCCGTCGGGTGGGCCGTGCGCCTGACCCCCGCCTCCGCGGTGCAGATCCCGATCAGCGCGATGCTCGTGCTCTCGGTGGGCGCGGTCACGCCGAACTACGCGCTCGACCGCATCCTCGAGACCCTGCTGGGCGCGGCGGTGGGAGTCGTCATCAACGTGCTCATCGTCCCTCCGGTCGTGCTGGCACCGGCCGAGCGGGCGATCGGAGACCTCACCGCTCAGCTCGCCGCTGCCCTCGACGCCCTCGGCGACGCCCTCCAGGCCCCTGTCCCGCGACGCCGGCTCGACGAGCTGCTCATCAACGCCCGGCTGCTGCAGACCATGCAGAGCAAGGCGGAGGAGGCGATCGCGACCGGCGAGGAGTCCCTCCGCCTCAACCCGCGCCGCTCCGCCCACCGCGACCGGCTGCTGGCCCTCGACTCCGTCGTCCCGCGGCTGGGGCGCATCGTGACCCGGGTCCGCGGCATGACGCGGACCGTGCACGACCTCTACGACGACGAGCTCGTCGGGGAGCCGACGATCGCCGACATCGCCGTCCAGCTGCACCGGGCCGCCCACGATCTGCGGCTCCTCGTGCAGTCCTCGGTCGACGTTCCCGAGCCGGAGGCGATCACGGACGAGCTGCCCGCTCTCACCGCGCCGCTCGTGATCGCGACTCCGCACCCGCAGCACTGGATCCTGCTGGGGGCGCTCGCCGAGGACCTGCGGCGCATCCGCGAGGAGATCGTCGGCGCGGAGTCCTGACGGGCGGGCGCCGAGTGGCGTCGGCGAGAGGGCTGCTCTTGCTGCGCTCGGCGTCTCACGCCGCGCGGGTGGTGGCGGCCTGCGGTGGTCAGCCGTCCTGCTCGCCGTCCTTCCTCGGTCCGCCGCCCTCGACGAGCTCGCCGTCGCCCGGGTCCGGAGCGACCTGGTGCAGTGCCTCGGGATCGCTCGCCTCGGCGTGGAGCGTCTTGCCCTCGGCGATGAGGGAGTCGTCGTCCACGAGGATCCCGGCCAGCTCGGTGATGCGTCCCCGGAGAGCGCCGATCGGGTCCTCGGTGGGCGCGTCCTCCTCGGCGTGATCGACCTCCGAGTCGGGGTAGCGGCGGAGGGCGGCCTCGTCCCGGTCGGGCCGCGGTGCACGGGCGTGCTCGACGCAGAGGCGGGCGACCTCCTCGGCGTGCGCGTGCATCACGGAGTGGGAGGCGTCGGGGATCTCCCAGGCCCGCGCATGCGGCATCGACCGGGCGATCTCCTCCGCCCACTCGCGCGGCACGAGCCGGTCGAACTCGCCGCGGATGACGAGGGCGGACGCGCGGATCCGGGGGACGGTCTCCTCGATCCGGTAGTGCATCATCTCGGGCAGCACGCGGGAGAACCAGCGCGGTCCGCAGAGGAGGTAGGCGCCCGCGGCGAGGATCGCGACCTTGAGGGGCTCACGGACGCTCGACTGGGCGAAGCGGAGCGCGGCGGTCGGGAGGCGGCGCTCGTGCCGGTTCATCACGGGTCCGAGCAGGACGATGGTGGTCAGCTCCGGACGGCGCGCGGCGAGCTCGGCCACCACCTGCGTCCCCATCGAGTGGCCGAGGACGACGGGATCGTCGAGGCCGAGCTCGTCGATGACCGCGCCGACCAGCTCGGCGTAGTCGCCGATGTCCATGCGCCGCGCGTCGATCGGGTGCGGCACGCCGCCGAACCCCGGCAGATCGAGGGCGTGCACCGGACCGAACTCGTTGAGTGCGGGCGCGAGGCGCTCGAAGTAGGTGGCCGCGACTCCGATCCCCGGCACGAGGACGAACGTGCGCTCGCCGTCGCGCCCCACCGTGCTCACCCGCGCCCAGACGTCGCGGTGGTGCACGCGCTGGACCGAGACGTCGGTGCTGCGGGTGCGGCGGTGAGGATCCCGCCCCCGGGAGCGCGTGGTCGCGAAGACGTCGCGGACTCCGCGCCGCAGAGTCGTGGCGAGAGTGGGGAGGAGGTCGCTCGGGCGGAGCACGGGGCCTCCTTCGATCGGGGGAGTCGGTCGCTGCGAGCCTAGGCGCTCGCCGCCGGGCTCAGATCAGCATGTCGTCCGACCTGTGGAGGATCAGGCGGGCCGGCCCGGTGTGGAGGACGCCGTTGGTCAGGGGGGCGGTCCGGACGCCGCCGCGCCTCCGCATCGCCCGGAACGCCCCGGGGGCGAGCACGACGTCCATCCAGGCGCAGGGGTTCGCCGGTCGTCCGCCTTGGAACTCGATCCGCTCCCCGCCCTGCTCGATCGCGAACGTGCGGCCGGCGAGGGCATCGACGTCGGCGCCGCGGACGATGATGTTGCGGCGGGCGTCGGCGGGGTCGAAGGGCCCTGCGCCGAGCTCGGCGGCGATGTGCTCGAGGGTCTCGACCGCGAAGAGCGTGATCGCCGCGGGGCGGTGCGCGCGCTGGGCGAAGAAGCGGTCGCCGACGATGCCGAGGCCTGCGCGGATCTCGATCCGCTCGGGCTGCTCGTTCCCCTCGGACGGCACCGGACCATCGGCGGGGCGGCCCTCGTAGCGGTGCAGCGGAGAGACGACGAAGCCCACGAGCTCGATCGCGGCGGCCTCCATGAGACCACGGTACGCCGTGAGGGGGAGCAGCGGCGTCCGCCCGTCGGAGGCTCTGCGAGGCGCTCCGGGACACCGCGACGGAGCCTGGGTTCTGGTGGCTGCGGCGGCGTCCCGAGAGGGAGCCGTCTGCGCCGCCGCCGCCGATTCGCGGAGGGGGCTCCCGGCATGTATAGTCGTACCTCGTTGCGTGCGCCTCTGGCCCACGCGATGGACTGCGCCCGTAGCTCAACGGATAGAGCATCTGACTACGGATCAGAAGGTTGGGGGTTCGAATCCCTCCGGGCGCACTCTGGTTGAGACAGAGCAGAACGGCCCGCTTCGGCGGGCCGTTCTCGTTTTAACTGTCGCTCGTTCCGGTGGCTGTCGGCGTCGGTCTCCCGGAGAGCGCAGGGCGGCGGAACGGCCGGTCCTCCGCCTCGCAGGACGCCTCTTCGCGCCGTCGACGGCGCCGACCGTCTTCCGCCCGCATCCGCGATCAGTCCGCGCCCGCGCTCGCGATCACTCCTCGCAGGCTCTGCGATCACCCGTCGCGAGCACGTCGCTCGGCTCTTCTCGCGCGCCGTTTCCTCCTCCACAGCGCCCATCTCGCGCCGTTCTCCACGGATGCAGCCGTACCGGCCGCGGTGACGTCGAACCGAGCAATACTCTCCTTCCGTGGGGCTGAACGGTCGCCGCCGACGCAGTGCGCTCGGTCGGCAGAGGAGAGGACATCGGATGAGTCGAACGGAACAGTCGGGGCGGGACGAGCGCGGACGACCCCGAGCGCGGACGGCGCGAGCGCTGGTCGGCACGACGGCGGGCTGCGTGCTCGTGAGCGGGCTGCTGGGCGGAGGCCTCGCGCCGCCGCCCGCCCTCGCCGCCGACGGTCCTCACACGACGATCGAGAACACCCTCCTGCAGGGAGGCGCGACGAACGCCGGCGTGACGACCGTCTCGGCCTGGGTCCAGAAGGGCGAGACGCTCCGGGTGGACCTCCACCCGCTCCAGGCGGGCTCGGGGACCGGCGAGGGCGAGACCGGCGGCGGTACCGCCCGGGTGACGGCTCCGGGCGGAGCCGTCCTCGACGAGCAGGACTTCGCGCCCGGAGCGGCGCCCTCGGTGTCGGCCGGCGGCTCGTTCGTGGCGGACGAGACCGGCGTCTTCCAGATCCGGGTGTCCGACGACGACGTGACGGCGCCGGTGAACCTCGTCTGGAGCATCGGCGTCCAGGACGCGCGGGGCGCGGCGGTCGCGGGCCGGGTGTGGTCCGACTCCTATGCGATCCAGTCCGGGGCGAAGGAGTCCTACTCCTCGCCCGAGGAGCGGCGCTCCTCCTTCACGCTTCACGCCGTCACGGAGACGGGCGCCCGCTACGAGCTGGGGCTGCGCGGCTACGACGGAGTCGCCTCGACGGTCCAGGCCACGAACAAGGGCAATGTGAAGGTCGGGTCGTCCGATCCGTCCTACCTCTCGGTCCCCATGCCGCAGTCGAGCGAGGCGGGCGGGATCGGGACTCAGTACGTGCAGGCGTCCGGACGCTCCGGGATCGACGGCCTGCAGACCTACAAGCTCTTCCTGGACCCGCCGTCGTCCGACCTGCCGGAGTCGATCGCTCCGGCCTACCGCGCGCCGACGATCGAGGGCCTCGCCTTCCGCCGGTCGACCGCGGGCTCCGACGCGGGCACGCTGACCGGCGTCCTGGGGACGCAGCCGGGCACCGTCGTCGTGGACGTCGATGCGGACGGGGACGGCTCCTACGACGGCGAGCGCGACGTGCACCTCACCCGGATCGCGGGGACGACCGGTCCCTTCTCGGTCGACTGGGACGGACGGGACGCGAAGGGCGGGACGGTCGACGTGACCGACCCCGACGTCACCTTCCGCGCCTCCATCGGCCGCACGAACGAGTTCCACTTCACGCGGGTCGACGCCGAGACGTCCGCCGGCGGCGTGTCCGTTGTGAGGTCGACCGGCGGCGGCGGCGACCCGTCGATGGTCCACTGGGACGACTCGCTCCTCGCCGGATCGAACTCGGAGCGGTACTCCGGCACCTCCGCGGTGACGTCCGGCGACGGCGGCACCGACTCATCCGGCGGGGTGCACCGCTGGGAGGGCGACGACTCCGGGCGGGGCCGCGTCCCCAACGCCAACGACTCGGTGCACGGCTCCTACGGCGACCTGCGGGCGATCGACGACTGGGCCTACGGCTCGGACGGTGCGGTCGCGGTCGCACGCCTCGATCCGCTCGCGCCGCACGTGACCATCGCGAAGACCTCGTCGGTCGACTCCGCCACTCCGCTGCTCCGCGGCGCCCGCGTGCCCTACCGGGTGACGCTGACCTCGGACGGGACCGGGGACTACTCCGACGCCGCCGTCATCGACTACCTCGACAAGGGCGTGCTCGACGACGCCGAGCTCGACGCCGACTCCCTCCGCGCCTCGCAGGGCACGGCCACGATCGACGCGGAGACGGGCCGCATCTCCTGGGCGGCCGGCAGCCTGCCGGTCGGGGCGACGGCCGAGCTGACCTTCGACGTGATCGTGACCGGCGAGGGGGACCGTGCGCTGACGAACACGGCCTGCCTCGCCGATGCGCCCTTCGCTCCCGCCTCGTCCGGCACGGGGACCGACGCGAACCCCTGCGCCACCGTCCCGCACGACATCGGCGAGGGGACGCTCCTGATCCGGAAGACCGCGTCCCAGGCGAGCGCCGAGCACGGCGGCACGGCGGGCTTCGACATCGTCGTGGCGAACACCGGAACGGTCGACGCGACGGACGTGACCGTGACCGACGTCCCGACGCTCGACCACCTGCTCGAGGCGACCATCGAGAACGGCGCCGGAGGAACGCAGCCGGCCACGGAGCCCGTCACGGGTCTCGACATCCCCGCCGGCGGCCAGGTGTCGCTGCACGTCAGCGGCCGGGTCGCCGACGGGTACGACGCCGCGACCCTGCCCAACCGCGTCTCGATCACCCACCAGCCCGAGGGCTTCGACCCGCCGACGGTCGAGAACGCCTGCGCTGACGATGCGACGTCGTCCTGCGCCGAGATCCCGGTGCCGCCCGTCGAGGGAAGGCTCTCCATCGAGAAGACGGCGATCGGGAATCAGGTCGACCACGGCGGGCGTGCCGGGTTCCGGATCGTGGTCGCCAACGAGGGGGCTCGGCCGGCGGACGGGGTGACCCTCACCGACATCCCCGAGCTCGCGCACCTGAGCGACGTCACGATCTCCCGGGACGGCGGCCCGGCGTCGTCCGACCTGACTGTCGAGAACCTGTCTCTGGCCCCGGGAGCGTCGACGACGTTCACCGTGACCGGACGGGTCGCCGACGGCGTGGACGCGTGGACCATCCCCAACCGGGCACGCCTGACCGAGGTCCCGGAGGGCTTCGATCCGACGACCGTCCTGCACCCGTGCGCGGACGACGGCGGAGCCAGCTGCGCCCAGGTGGCGGTGCCTCCGGTCGGACTCGTGCCGACGGTCCTCGCCTCGACGGGAGCGGCGGCCGGGCCCCTCGCGGCCGGAGCCGGCGCTCTGCTCCTGGCCGGCGGCGCCCTGACGGCGCTGCGCCGTCGCTCGACCCGCACCTCGTGAACCGGAGCCCGGGCCGCTGCAGCGCGGCCCGGGCTGCCGGACCCTCTCCTCGAAAGGCACTACTGCATGACCGAGCACGGCCTCCCCTACCGCATCACCGAGCGCTTCCCTCTCCCCGATGGACGCGTCGGCGTCAGCACCTGGTGGTCCGCCGACCCGGAGCAGCTGGAGCAGCAGCTCCGCACGCGCTCCGGGCATCCGCATCCCGAGAGGGAACCGGTCCGGAGACTGCACCTCGCGACTGCGACGATCGTGCTGATCGAGGAGCGGACCGCGGGAGGCTTCCGCCCGCTCGACCCCCGCCTCCGGGCCCGCACCGATCCGCGCTGGCGCCGGGCTCTCCTGCGGTCGCGCAGGTCGGCCCGGCTCCGGCAGATCATCGGCCCGCGGGACCTGCCGAGGACGGATCCGCCGGTCGAGGTGTCACGGCACGTCGATCCGTCACGGCGAGTGTGACGGAGGCGGGTGGAGAGCCCTGCACCTGAAGCGGCGAGGGCCCCTCAGCGAGGACGCCGTCAGGTCAGGCGGCTTCCTCGAGGTCGTCCTCGACTGCGACGGGCGCGTCGACCGGGGCGCACGGGGGAGCCGACTCGGCTGGGGATGCCGAGGCCGCGATGCGCGAGCGCTCGAGCCCGGCGAGGAGCACGGCGAAGGCCTCCTCGAGCTCGGCGGTGTCGCGGAGCAGGACGCGCTCACCGCTCGTCGGATCGAGGCGGACCGTCCGATAGGCCGGGCGGGGGAGGTCGGAGACCAGGGTGATGATGCCGAGGACGCCGCCGCTGCGGCGGGCGCGCGCGGTCCAGCGGTTGGCGTGGGTGCGGAGAAGGATCATGACCGGGGCCGTCCTCGGTGACGTGGTGCAGGAGCGGGGGGAGGGGGGGTGTCGCTGGCGGTGCGGGGATCCTCTCGAAGCTTGCTGCACGAAGGGCCTCCACTTCCTGTGCTTGACAGCAGAGCCGAGCAGCGGTCACCGGCGCCGGGCGGCCGCCGCGGCGTGCAGGGCCCGCAGGAACTCGGGGACGACCGGGTTCCCGGTGTCGCGGGCGAGCACACCGATCTCACGGCTCGCGCCCGGATCGTCGATCGGGATCTCGCGGACGTCGTCGTCGACCGAGGACGGGCTCGGCGGCAGGATCGTGAGTCCGAGACCGGCTGCCGCGAGTCCCCGGGCGGCGCGGTAGTCGCCGACCTCGAACGCCGGCACGGGGTCGCGGCCGTCCACGGCGAGCAGGCGCCGGGCCGACTCGTGGAGGCCGTAGCCGGGCGCCAGCATGATCAGGTCGAGGCCGCGGAGGTCCTCGACCGTGACCGAGCGCCGCGAGGCCAGCGGATGACGGGGGTCCACGACCGCGAGGAGAGGCTCCGAGTAGAGGGTCGTCGTGGTGGTGCCGGGGAGATCGGGCGGATCCGCGACGATCGCCAGCTCGGACTCGCCCTCCGCCACGGCCCGCAGGCAGAGGGCGCGGGAGCCGTGACGGAGCCCGAAGCCGACCTGCGGCCAGCGGCGGCGGAACCGGCGGATCACATCCGGCACGAAGCTCTCCCCGAGGAGCGTCTGGAAGGCGAGGTCGATCCGGCCGTGCTCCACGTCGCCCGCCTGCCGCACCTCCGCGAGCCCGGCGCGGATCACCGACATGCCGTCCTGAGCGGCCTCGGCGAGACGGGTCCCCGCCTCCGTCAGCACCACTCCGCGGCCCTCCCGGCGGACCAGGGGGGTGCCGACCAGGGCGGACAGCCGGGCGAGCGACCGGCTCGCGGTCGGCTGCGGGATCCCGAGCTCGGCGGCCGCCGCCGTCACGCTCCCGGTCTGGGCGACCGCGACGAGCAGGGGCAGGAGGCGGAGGGTCGCGGGCCAGTCGTCGGACACGCCACCACCCTAGATCCGGACATGACCAGAACGCATGAACAGTACGAGAAAGGACATTAGTCATGCAACCGTAGGCGGTCTACCGTCGGAACCATGAGCACCGCCGCAAGCACCCGACCGATGCGCGCAGCGGCACCCTTCTCGCAGCGGCGGCTGACCATCGCCCTCCTCTCCGCCGGAGTCGCGACCTTCGCCGAGCTCTACGCCGTGCAGAGCGTCCTCCCGCAGCTCGCGCGGGAGTGGGCCCTCGCCCCGTCCGACGCCGCGCTCACCGTCTCGGCCGCGACCCTCGGACTGGCGCTCTCGGTGCTGCCGTGGGCCTCGGTGGCCGAGCGCATCGGACGGCTCGAATCCATGCGGATCGCGGTCCTCACGTCCGTGGTCCTGGCGCTGCTCGCCTGCGTCGCCCCGACCTTCGAGCTCCTCCTCGTCCTGCGCTTCCTCGGGGGAGCGGCACTGGGTGCCGTCCCGGCCCTCGCCGTCGCGGCGATCCACGACCGGGTCGGAGGCGCCGGAGCGACGGCCGCCGCGACGGCGTACGTCTCCGGGACCACGATCGGCGGTGCCGCCGGACGCCTGCTCGCCGGACCGCTCGCGGCGGCGCTCGGATGGCGCGGAGCCCTGCTCGTCGTGACGGCCGTCTGCGCGGCGGCGGCGATCGTCTTCGCCGTGCTCGCGCCCCGGGGCGGCGGCGCGCGCGAGGCGGCCCCCGGCGGCTGGCGAGCGAAGACGGCGCAGGTGCTCCGCGATCCGATGCTCGTCGCGATCGCGCTGCAGACGTTCCTCGCGGTCGGCGTGTTCGTCGCGGTCTACAACTACCTGGCGTTCCGGCTCGAGGCGCCGCCGTTCGCGCTGGCGCCCGCGCTCGTCTCCCTCCTCTTCGCCGCCTACCTCGCGGGAACCGTCTCCTCCCGGCTCGCGGGGAGATGGGGGCCGCGGATCGGCCCCCGCCTCGTCATGCGGATCGGCGTCGCCCTGATGATCGTCGGACTGCTGGTGATGCTCGCCGAGAACGTGGCCGTGGTGATCGCGGGACTCCTCGTCTTCACGGCCGGCTTCTTCGCCCTGCACGCGACCGGCGCCGCCTGGACGGGAGCGCGCGCGGCTCCGGCACTCCGCGGGCACGCCGGCGCGGTCTACACGATCGCCTTCTACGCGGGTTCGGCCGCCGGCGGCTGGCTCCTCGGCCTGGCCGTCGGAGCCGGTGGCTGGCCGGCGCTGACGGCGGTGACGATCGGCCTGCTGCTGGTCGGAGCGGGGATCGTCAGCCTCCCGTCGCGCACCACCGCGGCCGGGCGCTGAACCCCCGCCTTTGTCGACCGCACCCCGAGCTCCGCCCGGCACCTCCCCGCAGCGGGCGAGGTGCGACATGATGGCCCGACTGCACGAAGCGGGGGACGGCATGGCGCGGAGCACCGGAGCGGACGGCTCCCCACGCGAGAGAGGCGGGACGGACGAGGGCGGCACCGACCCGCGCTACCACGCGGGCTTCCAGCGCGGCTACGACGGACGCGGCGCCGAGCGGCGTGGCAGCGGCGAGGAGCGCCTCCGCTCCCCGTTCCTGTCGGGCGGGGCCGCGGGCACCGGGCGATCGGCCGGCCGGAGAGGCGGCGCGTCCGCTCCCGAGCACGAGGACGTGCGATCGGTCGGCGGTCCGACGGGCTCCCGAGTCTCCGGCCGACGGACAACTCCGGAGCGCGCGAGAGCGGCGGTGCGGGCCGTCCCGACACCCGCGGAGCCGACCGCGCCCCGACCCGCGGAGCCGACTGTCCCACTCCCGACCGAGCCGACCGTCCCGCTCCCCGCCGAACCCGACTCCGCTCCCGGCGACGCGGCGCCCGACTCCGGTGACCGTCACGACGCGACCGACGCCGATCCCCGCCCCGCTGTCTCCACTCGCCGCATCGCCGGAGCCCTGGCGGTCGTCGGCGCCGTGAGCGTCCTCGTCGGACTCCTCGCCCTCTGGAACAGCTCCCACAGCTGGTACGACTACTCGCCGTCGCAGAGCGCCTTCGGGCCCGAGCAGTACCTCCGCGTGCTCAGCGACAACGCGATCGGACCGTTCCTCACCGTCGGCCTGATCGCGCTCGGCCTGGCGGTCGTGGTGCCGCTGCTGAGGGCTCCCCGCCGATGACGCGGGTCCGCCTGCTCTGGGCCGCCGCGATCGCGGTCACCGTCGTCCTCTGGGCCGCCGTGCTCGCGCTCCCGGTCGTGGTCCTCCTGCTGCCGAACCAGTACCAGGGCGACTCGATCACGGTCCCGCCGGAGCTCTACGTGCGGCAGGCGCTCGCGATGGTCGCGCCGCCGCTCCAGACCGCCGCCCTGGTGATGCTGGGGGCGCTGATCGTCGTCGCAGTCGCGCGGCGCCCGCCGGCGAAGGCCCGTACGACGGACGCGGCGAGCGGCTGGGACGACGCCGTCCTCCTCGACCCGGACGGCCGCGAGCAGCGCGGGACAGGCCCCGCAGGCCGCTGAGCATCCGCTGCAGGATCGGAATCCGCCTCCCGGGAGCACCCGCTGCTCCCCGGTCGGAAGCCGCTCCTCCGGACGCACCCGCCCCTCACGCCCGCAGCAGCTGGAACCGCTCCCGCGCCGCCCCGCCGGCGAGGAGGTCCGCGAGCAGCTCGCCCAGGACCGGGCCGAACATGAAGCCGTGCCCCGAGAACCCGGTCGCCAGAGTCACGCGGCTCACGCGGTCGAGCACGAAGTCCTCGTCGGGCGTGCTGTCGTAGAGGCAGCTGATCGGAGCGGCGCTCGCCGCGTCCGCGCCCGGGATCCACTCCGCGACGTAGCCGACGAGGCGGGCGAGCGCTCGGGGCTCGGGCTCGAAGGTGCGCTCGTCCGGATCGACGACGACACCGGTGCTGTGCTCGCCCACCTTCACCCCGGCTCCGGGCGTCGCGAGCCCGTAGACGACGGGCAGGCCGGCGCGGTGGTGGGCGAAGCTCGGCCACGAGTCGAGGGGCAGATCGGTCGCGAAGTGCGCGGGCTGCTCCTGCGTGACGCGCAGCGGAGGGAGGCGTCGGCCGGCCGCGCGGACGAGACCCTCCACGAGGGGCGGCGTCCAGGATCCGCCGGCCACGACGACCGCGTCGGCGTCGAGGGCGCCGTCCGAGGTCAGCACGCGCACGTCGTCGGCGCGCTCCTCGATGCCCAGCACGCGCGTCCGCGTCCGGAGGACGGCGCCGCCTCCGAGGGCGGAGTCGAGCATCGCGTCGATCGCGGCCGCCGCGTCGAGGCGTCCGCCCTCGGGGTGCAGCAGGACGTCGGTCTCGAAGCGGAGACCAGACCAGCGCCGCTCCGCCTCATCCGCTTCGATCCGCACCACGGGGATCCCGTCGCGCAGGAGGACAGCCTCGACGGCGGCCAGGACGGCGGGGTCGCCGTGGTCGATCGCGCCGACCGGGTGCAGCAGGCGGCGGCCGGTCTCGGCCTCGAGCCGTGCCCAGGCGCGCCCGGCCCGTCCGGTGAGGGCGCGGTAGTCGTCCTCGAGGTAGCCGCGGCGGAAGATGCGCGTCTCGCCGTGGGACGAGCCGCGGTCGTGACCCCGCTCGAACTGCTCGACGAGCACCACGCGATCACCGCGCTCGGTGAGGGCGCGGGCTGTCGCCGCTCCGACCAGGCCGGCTCCGACGACGACGACCTCACGGGTCACGGGGTCTCCCGGGAGGCGCGGCGCACGCCGAGCAGGACCACCAGGCGGAGGAACCCGACGAGTCCCATGCCGATCAGCGCGGCGATCAGCATCAGCACGGCGACACCGGCCACCCAGGTCGTGTCGCCCGTCAATGACTGCGCCGCGAACTCGGTGCAGAACAGCGCCAGCCCGGCGTAGCTCAGGATGAGGACGGTGATCGTACCGGGACGGCGGAGGCGCTGCGCAGGCGTCCGCCAGAGGGCCGGCGGCTCGAGCCAGCGGCGCAGCAGCCGGATCACGAGGGTGCCGACCAGGCCGAGGAAGCCGGCCGCGATCAGGATGATGCCCGCGCCGCCCAGCCCCGACGCCTCTACGCCGGCCAGCTCGAGGGCGATCCCGATCGCGACGCCGACGGCTCCGGCGCCCCCCGCGATCATGGCCGCCCACACTCCGAAGCCGCCGCGGAGGACGCTCTCACGCTCGGGACGTGACGGGTCGGCGTCCATCGGACGCTGCTGACGCGGACGGATCGGTGCAGGGGGAGCCGACGTCGGCGCTGCTGCCGGAGCGGCCGCGGCCTCGGACACGCCCCAGACCGGAGCGGCGTCCGGCGTCTGCGACTCGATCACGTTCTCGCGCACCGGAACGTAGCGCAGCGGCGCGTCGATCCGCACCTGCGGCCGCCCGCGCACGACGATCGTCGCACCCAGGTCGGCACCGCGCTCCAGCGCGACGGGTCCGAGGAGGAGCCCGACCGCCGGATCGATCCGCCACGCGTCCGACCGGGGAGCCGACCCGTACCACTCCGCCGACACGGCTCCGCCGAGATCGACCGAGATCGGCCGCCCGTCGCTGTAGCTCGTCACCGGCACGAGCGAGCGGCCGGAGTTGCGCACTCGCGCGCCCACCCGCCACCAGTCGTCCCCGGCGTGCGTCAGCCGCACCTCGACGTCGACGAGCGATGCCGGCACCGCCCGCCGCCGTCCGATGACCACCGCGACGACCGCGAGCCCGGCGATGACCAGCCCGCCGAGCAGGCCGACCACTCCGATGAAGATCTCCATGGGAGCAGTCAAGCAGGCGCGGGTCGCCGACGCGGGCGCGACGAGGTGGCCTCCGGGTCTCGGCCGTCGACGCTGTCGCTCCGCGCGGCCGCCCCCTGTTCCCGACCCTCCGCCCGACCGTCGAGCCCGGAGCGGGCCACTCCGCATACTGAGGAGGCGCGTCGCGTCGACCGCATCGCGGGTCTCATCGCAGGAGGGTCGATCATGCGCCACTGGCCTACGTTCCCCGTGCGCCGGCGCCCTCGTCGACGGGCCGGTGCGATCCTCGCTCTGCTGGGAGCTGCGGCGCTCGCCGTCGCCGCCGTCGCGCTGTCGGACACGGCGGGAGGAGGCGGACCGGAGGTGGTGTCCTCCTCGGCCGGTGCTTCTGCGGCGTCGAGCAGTCCCGCTGCTCCCGCGCCGAGCAGCCCCTCGGCGGACGTCGAGCCGTCCGCTCCGGAAACGGAGCCGTCCGCTCCGTCCCTCGCGACGCTGGCCGCTCTCCCCTCGGTCGAAGGCCCCGCCGCCGTCCCCTACGACCGCGACCTCTTCGGACAGGCGTGGTCGGACGTCGACCGCAACGGCTGCGACACCCGCAACGACGTCCTCGGCCGCGACCTGCTCGCCCCTGTGTTCAAGCCCGGCACCCGCGACTGCAAGGTCCTCACCGGCACCCTGATCGACCCCTACGACGGCACCTCGGTCGCCTTCGTCTCCGGGACCGACACTTCCCGCCTCGTACAGATCGACCACGTCGTCGCCCTCGGCTGGGCCTGGCACCACGGCGCCTGGTCGTGGACGGACGACCAGCGCCTCGCCTTCGCGAACGACCCCGCGAACCTCGTCGCCGCCTCCGAGCAGACCAACCGCGCGAAGAGCGACGCCGGCCCGGGGGAGTGGCTGCCACCGGCCCCGGAGCTGCGCTGCGGGTACGTGGAGCAGTTCGTGGCGGTGCTCAGCGAGTACGGGCTGGCGGTCGGGGCGCAGGACCGGGAGGCGGCGGA